>JAVBQM010000092.1:0-24630 GCA_031549065.1 Candidatus Gastranaerophilales bacterium
TTTGATTGAAATTCAAAAGAAGTCTTTTGAATGGTTTTTAAAAGAGGGTTTAAAGGAAGAATTGCTTTCTTTTTCACCTATTAAAGACTACACAGGCCGCTTGGAGCTTCACTTTTTGCCTAAATATACTTTTGACAACCCTAAGTATTCTATTGAAGAAGCTAGAATTCACGATGCAACATATGCTAAACAATTAAAAGTTATGATGAGACTCGTGAACAGGGATTCGGGCGAAATCAAAGAACAAGAAGTTTATATCGGCGATATTCCGACCATGACCGATAAAGGTACTTTTATCGTTAACGGTGCAGAGCGTGTTATCGTTTCTCAAATCGTTCGTTCTCCCGGTATCTACTTCAAAAAAGAAGTTTCACCGACAGGAAAACGTTTATACAACGCAACTTTGATTCCAAACCGCGGAGCATGGTTAAAAATTGAAACTGACAGCAACGACTTAGTTTATGTAAAAATCGATAAAAACCGTAAAATATTAGCAACAACACTTTTGAAAGCTTTGGGTATCACGCCTGCTGAAATGGAAGGTCTTTTCACTCACTGGGAATTCCTCAAGAAAACGCTTGAAAAAGACGCTACAAATTCAACAGATGAAGCTTTGATTGAAGTTTACAAGAAGCTTCGTCCGGGTGACCCGGCATCAGCCGCGGGTGGGCGCTCAATCCTTGAAGCACGTTTCTTTGACGATAAAAAATATGATATCGGCAAAGTGGGCCGTTATAAAATCAACAAAAAATTAGGCTTAAACTTACCTGAAACACAGCGCACAATTACAATTCAAGATATTGTTGCATCTGTTGAATATTTGATTAACCTGACTTACGATGAAGGCGCGATTGACGATATTGACCACTTAGGAAACCGTCGTATCCGCTCAGTCGGTGAATTGCTTCAAAACCAATTCAGAGTTGGTTTGAGCCGTATTGAGCGTATCGTTAAAGAAAGAATGACTCTTCAAGATAACGATACATTAACACCTTTGAACTTGTTGAACACAAAACCGCTTGTAGCAAGCTTAAAAGAGTTCTTCGGTTCATCTCAATTATCACAGTTTATGGACCAAACAAACCCATTGGCCGAGTTGACTCACAAAAGAAGAATTTCGGCTCTTGGACCAGGCGGTTTAATGAGAGAGCGCGCAGGTTTTGCGGTTCGTGACATCCACCCTTCACAATATGGACGTATTTGCCCGGTTGAAACTCCTGAAGGTCCAAACGCAGGTCTAATCGGCTCTTTGGCCACTCACGCCCGCGTTAACGAATACGGTTTCATTGAAACACCGCTATTTAAAGTAGTTGACGGTCAAGTGACAGACGAAGTTGTTTATTTGACAGCGGATGAAGATGAAAACTATCGTGTAGCACCTTCTGATATTCAATTAAATCCTGATAGAACAATGAAAGATGAATATGTGCCTGTTCGCTATCGTTCAGAATTCACAATGGGTAACTCTAAAAGAGTTGACTACATTGGTGTTTCACCGATTCAGATAATTTCTGTAGCGACATCATTAATTCCGTTTATCGAACACGACGACGCAAACCGTGCATTGATGGGTTCGAACATGCAACGTCAAGCTGTTCCGCTTTTAATCACGCAGCGTCCTGTTGTAGGTACCGGCTTAGAAAAGCGCGCGGCGAAAGATTCAGGAATGGTAATGGTTTCAGAAGTTGACGGTACGGTTGTCCGTGTTGTTGGCGAAGAAATCCACGTGGCAGATAAAGCGGGCAAAGTTCATATACATACGCTTTTGAAATACACAAGAAGCAACCAAGATACTTGTATCACGCAACGTCCGATTGTAAAAACGGGCGAAAAAGTCAGCGCGGGCGATGTTATCGCGGACGGTGCTTCGACTTGCAGCGGTGAGTTATCGCTTGGTAAAAACGTACTGATCGGCTACATGCCTTGGGAAGGTTATAACTTTGAGGACGCGATTTTGCTTTCAGATCGCCTTGTGCACGATGATGTATTTACATCAGTTCACATCGAGAAACTTGAAATCGACGCTCGTCAAACAAAATTGGGGCCTGAAGAAATTACTCGCGAAGTTCCAAACGTTTCAGAAGATTCAATTCGTCACCTTGATGAACGCGGAATCGTTCGTATAGGTGCAAGAGTCTATGCTGATGACATTTTGGTCGGTAAAATTACACCGAAAGGTGAATCCGAGCATCCGCCTGAGGAAAAATTGCTTCGTGCAATCTTTGCTGAAAAAGCTCGCGATGTTAAAGATAATTCACTTCGTGTTCCACACGGTGAAGGCGGCCGCGTTGTCGACGTTAAAGTGTTCGACCGCGAAAAAGGCGATGAATTGCCACCGGGCGCTAACACTGTAATCAGAGTTTACATTGCTCAAAAACGTAAAGTTTCAGTGGGTGATAAACTTGCGGGACGTCACGGAAACAAAGGTATTGTTTCAAGAATTCTTCCAAAAGAAGATATGCCTTTCTTGCCTGACGGCACACCGCTTGATATCGTTCTAAACCCTCTTGGTGTACCTTCAAGGATGAACGTTGGCCAAACTTATGAATGTTTGCTTGGCTTGGCATCATACTTAACAGGTGAATACTACGAAGCTCCGCCGTTTGATGAAATGTATGGTGAAAACCAATCAGAAATCGCTACAAAAGCGGAATTACTTCGCGGTATTAAAGAGTCAGGCTACGACTGGGTCAGAGAAGACGGTAAAGTTACGCTTTACGACGGAAGAACCGGCGAACCGTTTGACGAACCTGTTGCAGTCGGCTTGTCTTATATCTTGAAGCTTGTCCACCTTGTTGACGATAAAATCCACGCACGTTCGACAGGCCCATACTCGCTTGTAACACAACAACCGTTGGGTGGTAAAGCGCAGTTTGGTGGTCAAAGGTTCGGAGAGATGGAAGTTTGGGCACTTGAAGCTTACGGCGCAGCATACACTCTTCAAGAAATGCTTACAATCAAGTCAGACGACGTTAACGGCCGCTCTCGTGCATATGAGGCAATCGTTAAAGGCGATAACATCCCACGTCCGGGTATTCCTGAATCATTCAAAGTATTGGTTCGCGAACTTCAATCAATCGGTCTTGATATCGCAGTAGCGAAAAAAGGCGGCGAAGAGGTTGACTTGATGAGCGATACGGATGATTTAAGAAAATCAGCACCTAAACGTGTATTATCAGACGTTGATTCAGAACTGTTAAATATAAATTTCTTTGAAACACCTGCTGTTTTCAAAGACTAGAAGAACTATAACGGGCACCGCCCGTAGCAAAAAGGAGATAAGAAGTTGTCAACAAGTATAGATTATTTTGATTATATCAGAATTTCAATCGCTTCAGCAGAGCGCGTTTTGAAATGGTCTTACGGTGAAGTTACAAAGCCTGAAACCATTAACTACCGTACCCTAAAACCTGAGCGCGAAGGTTTATTTTGCGAAAAAATCTTTGGACCTTCAAAAGATTGGGAATGTTATTGCGGTAAATATAAACGTGTGCGCCACAAAGGCATTATATGCGAACGTTGCGGCGTTGAAGTAACAGATTCAAAAGTTCGTCGTCACAGACTTGGCCACATCAAGCTTGCGGCGCCTGTGAGCCACATCTGGTTCTTAAAAGGTATTCCGAGCTATCTTGGTCTTTTGCTTGACACTACTTTAAAAGATCTTGAACAGGTAATTTACTTCAACAGCTATATCGTTGTTGACCCTGCAGAAAGCGAATTTAAAAAGTTACAACTCTTGGCTGAAGAAGAATATGAAGATTATATTCTTGAACACGAAGACACTAAATTAAAAGTTGGTATCGGTGCAGAAGTTGTTAAAGAACTTCTTGCAGAAATAAACCTTGGCCAATTGGCTGAAGATATCCGCACAGAGCTTGACGGCACCGGCGGTTCAGTTCAAAAACGCGCTAAATTAATTAACAGATTAAGACTTGTAGAAAGTTTACTTGAATCAAAAACCGAACCCGGTTGGTTTGTTATGGAAGTTTTACCCGTAACGCCTCCTGACCTTCGTCCAATGGTTCAATTGGATGGCGGACGTTTTGCAACAAGCGACTTGAACGATTTATATCGCCGTGTAATTAACCGTAACAACAGACTTTTAAGGCTTCTTGAAATGGGAGCGCC
Source organism: Candidatus Gastranaerophilales bacterium (assembly GCA_031549065.1). Lineage (GTDB taxonomy): Bacteria > Cyanobacteriota > Vampirovibrionia > Gastranaerophilales > Gastranaerophilaceae > JAVBQM01. The sequence goes on from JAVBQM010000092.1 coordinate 4,129, forward strand.
GGAAATTATCGTTCGTAACGAAAAAAGAATGTTACAAGAAGCGGTTGATGCTCTTATAGACAACGGTCGTCGCGGTAGGACGGTTGTTGGCCCTAATAACAGACCTCTAAAATCGCTTTCAAACATCATTGAAGGTAAACAAGGCCGCTTCCGTCAAAACCTTCTTGGTAAAAGGGTTGACTATTCAGGCCGTTCGGTTATCGTTGTAGGTCCGCAATTGGCTCTTAACCAGTGTGGTCTGCCGAAAGAAATGGCAATTGAACTATTTAAACCATTCGTTGTTAATAAACTTATCGAACGCGGCTTGGTTCAAAACATTAAATCAGCTAAAAAGAAAATTGAACGCTCTGAAAGCGTTGTTTGGGATATTTTAGAAGAAGTGGTTGATGGCCACCCGGTGCTGTTAAACCGTGCACCAACCCTACACAGACTTGGTATTCAAGCATTTGAGCCAATTCTTGTTGAAGGCCGCGCTATTCAACTTCACCCGCTTGTTTGTACAGCGTTTAACGCCGACTTCGACGGTGACCAAATGGCGGTTCATGTGCCATTGTCAATCGAAGCGCAAACCGAAGCGCGTATGTTGATGTTAGCGACAAACAATATCCTCGCGCCTGCGACAGGTAAACCAATAATTACGCCTTCGCAAGATATGGTTTTGGGCATATATTATTTGACAATTCTTAAAGACGCAAACGCACCAAGCAAAGGTTATTACCATAATTTCTTGGATGCAATCTCTGCGCTTGAGCAAGGCGTAATTAAGCTTCACGATAAAATTACCGTGAGAGACGAGCACGGCGAGCGCATTGAAACAACAGTCGGAAGAATTGTTTTCAATGAAACAGTAAGAAAATCAGTAGCTTCTGCGTAGAACTTTGCAGGAAGCACGTTACAAGTATAGTTAAGGAAAAAACATAAATGAGCACAGCATTAAAATCAAAACAAAAAACAGTCCCATTTGTTAATGAAATTGTTGATAAAAAAGCATTAAACAGGCTTTTAACGCAAATTTATCTGGAAATGGGCGGGTCAAAAACCGCGACATTGGCAAACAACCTGAAAAACCTCGGGTTTAAATATGCAACAAAAGCGGGCACAACGATTTCGATTCATGACCTCGATGTTCCTAAAGTTAAAAAAGACTTGCTTGATGATGCGACTGCTCAAATTGAAGCTTCTACAAGAAAATATTTAAAAGGTGAAATCACAGAGGTTGAGCTTTACACAAAAGTTATTGACACTTGGAGTGAAACTACTGCAAGATTAACAGACAGCGTTGTTGAAAACTTCAACAAATTAAACCCGGTTTATATGATGGCATTCTCCGGTGCGAGAGGTAACCTTTCACAGGTTTCTCAGCTTGTTGGTATGAGGGGTTTGATGGCAGACGCGCAAGGTCAAATCATCGACTTACCGATTAAATCGAACTTTAAAGAAGGTCTGTCGGTAACAGAATATATCATTTCATCATACGGTGCACGTACAGGTCTTGTAGATACAGCCTTGAAAACAGCGGACTCAGGGTATTTAACCCGTCGTCTTGTTGACGTTGCGCAAGATGTTATTATACGTGAAGAAGATTGTAAAACCGAACGCCATATTAAAATGACAGGTATTTTGGACGGTGAACAAGTTATTGTTCCGCTCCACGCAAGACTTCTGGGTAGAACCGTTGCGCAAGATATCGTGGGTAAAGACGGCTCTGTTGTAATTACAAAAAACACAACAATCAGCCGCGCTGATCTTGAAGTTATCAAAGAATTGGATCTTAAAACATTAGATGTTCGTTCAGCTTTAACTTGCGACCTTGAATACGGCATTTGCCAAAAGTGTTACGGCTGGGCGCTTACGACCCAAAAACAAGTTGATATCGGAGAAGCAATCGGTATTATCGCCGCTCAATCAATCGGGGAACCCGGTACACAGCTTACGATGAGAACGTTCCACACGGGTGGTGTATTCAGAGGCGCCGGTGGTATGAAAGAAATTACAACGCCTGTTGAAGGTGTTGTGAAAACAAAAGTTGTAACACGCGAATACAGAACTCGCCACGGGGATGTTGTAAGAGTTCTAAATAAAGAAGTTGACGTTGTAATCGAAAACGAAAAGGGCAAAAGCGAGAAAGTTCACCTTCCTGCAAACGCCGTGGTTTTTGTTGTTGAAGGTTCAACTGTTAAAAAAGGCGATAAAATTGCCGAATTCGAACCTATCAGTCAAGGGGACGGAAGCCGTTTAACCGAAAAAGCAACAAAAGATATTACATCTGATATTTCAGGCGAAGTTTATTTTGAAGATTTCACCGCAGATGAAAAGAAAGACCGTCAAGGTAACATCTCAAGAACATCTAACAAACCGGGCGTTGTTTGGGTTTTAGGTGGCGATGTTTATGCTCTTCCGGCCGGTTCAAAAGTCTTTGTTTCAGACGGTCAAAAAATCAAAAAAGGTGAAAAACTCGCGGAAACCTTGATTGTGTCAGAACACGGCGGTGAAGTTCGTGTGGGCAGTGCGCTTGAAATTGAACAAGTTACATTTGACGGTAAAAAAATTAAGAAAATTGTTGCAGGTAAAGAACTCACAATTGTTATCGCTTCAATTCTTCCTTCGAATGCCGTTTTTGAACATACTAAAAAAGAACAAATCTGGCACGTTCCAACAACTGACGAAAAATATATTGTAAAATGTCCTATCGACACAACTGTTGAAAACGGTATGATTATTGCCGAGTTAATTGATGATGAATACAAAGTAACATCATCCGGCGAAATTCGCTACCACGGCGTTGAAGTTGATGAGAACCAAGTTATTACAAAAGAAGGCCAAGTGATTTTTGTTCCTGAAGAAATTCACCAAATTTCAAAAGATTCAACCTTGAAAATTGTTGAATCAGGCACATATGTTGAAGCGGGTACAGAAGTTGTAAAAGACCTCTATACGCATATTGCAGGTATTGTCGATATTAAAGAATTCAACGATATTATCCACGAAGTTATCATCCGCCCCGGCGAACTTATCACGCTTGACAGTGTAAATGACTTAAAAGTTGAAGAAGGCGAAGTAATCAAAGCCGGTACGGTTGTTGCGGGTAAAACCAAGGCTAAAGTTGATTCGATTGTGACAATTCTTGAAAATGACCACGACATCGAAATCGATGATTTAGAAGAAGAAATCTCAGAAGATGCGCTTGATGAAGAAAGCATTGATAAACAATCAATTCAGGTACTTATTCGCCCTATTCAAGCTTTCGATATTAAACCGAAAGAAGTTTCAATTAAATTTGACACAACAGATGAATCTATTGAAATCGTTCCTTTGACACAGTTGCAATTCAAAGACGGCGCGCGTGTTCGTAATCTTGACGGTGCGATTTTAACAAGAACCAGCCTTGTTCTTTCAATGAGCGGTTACTTGAGCCACCTTAAAGGACTTGTAGAGCTTGATAAAACAGGTGGTTTAAAAATCGTTGTTCTTGAAACTTTGATTGTAAGAAGAGAATCTGATGAAACTTCAAAAGTTCTATCATCAACCCAAACAGAATTATTGGTTGAAGACGGACAAGTAATTGAACCTAAAACCCCTGTTACAAAAACACAGGTGTTGTCTGTAAATAATGCCGTTGCAAGTATTAAACAAACAGATAAAGAACTTAGAAGATTGCTTTTAATCTCTGAAAACAACGAACATAAAGTCGAACTTAAGTCTAAACCTGTTGTAAAAGTGGGCGATTTAATCAGATTAGATAGTGTTATTTCAACAAGCGGTGAAAAATCTGAATTTTCAGGCAAAATCACAAAAGTTGAAGCAAACGCGATATATGTAAGAGCGGGAAGACCGCACCTTATAAGCGCAGGCACACTTCTTCAAGTTGAAAATTCCGCACTTATTCTTCGCGGTGACCTTCTTGCGACACTCGTATTTGAAAGACAAAAAACGGGTGACATCGTTCAGGGTCTTCCGAGGGTTGAAGAGCTTCTTGAAGCGCGTAAACCTAAAGATAGTGCCATTGTTGCCGAAGATGACGGTGTTGCTGAAATTGAAATATTTGAAGACGCGCAAACACTTTATTTGGTGAATGAAAATGGCAAAACTGAAATTAAAGTGCCGATTGAGTCAAATATCATCGTTCTTGATAAACAAAAAATCACAAAAGGCCAACCTTTGACATCAGGTCCATTGAACCCGCATGACGTTATTCGTCTTAAAGGCGCATCTGTTGCACAGCAATATCTTGTAGACGAAGTTCAACGCGTTTATCGCTCTCAAGGCGTAGAAATCGCGGATAAACACGTTGAGGTTATTGTCCGCCAGATGATTAAGAAGGTCAAAGTTGTGGATTCCGGCTCAACCAGATTGCTTCCGGGCGAACTTGTTGAAATTAAGGAAATCGACGAACAAAACGCAATGGTTAAAGACCAGGAAAATTCAGCTCCTGCGACTTATGAACCGCTATTGTTGGGTATTACAAAAGCGAGCTTGAATACAGAAAGCTTTATCTCAGCAGCATCTTTCCAAGAAACAACAAGAATCTTGACCGAAGCTGCAGTTGAAGGTAAAAAAGACTTGCTTCGCGGTTTGAAAGAAAACGTAATCATCGGTCGTTTGATTCCTGCCGGTACGGGTTATCACCATCTGATAAATGCAAGCGAAGAAAAAGAACAAGAAGAGCTTCGCCGTGCACAAGCTAAGAATCAGGCCAGAAAACCTTCTGCAATCTTGGAAGAGATTGAAGGTATGTTCGGCACGCCCGACTTCACAATTGAATAATTTATAACTTTGAGTAAAAATCAGTAACAAGGAGGCAGCCATGTTAAACATGTTAAAAAAATTGTTACTGATTTTTCTTTTTATAATATTTTCTCAGAGTGTTTTTGCAAACGAAGAAGAAGCCAAAGCTTTTTTTGAAAAATATGTCGCTGCGGCGAATTCATATTCTGCAAGCGTTCCAAGCTATTACGCAGCAGATGCCAAGATTTTAAGGGCTGTCAAAAAATCAGACGGCACAATAAAAACAGTTCAACTTCCAACAGCGCGCTATATTAAACAAATGCGTTTAATGAGAAATGCGGCACGGGTGAGGGGTTACAAGAATTTTTACACGCAAGAGAGCATTACCCCTGAAGGCAGCGACTATAAAATAAGTGCTTTAAGAACCCCCAAGGGAGATAAAAACTCTCTTCCTGCCTATTTTGTAGTTGGCAAGGATTCAAGCGGCGCTTATAAAATAAAAACGGAATATATGCAAACAAAAGAACAAGGGTTTTTAAAGTATAACAAATAACTCGAGGCAATTTTTCTTCATAAAATGTTTTTATCTAATATACAAGGTATATAAATAGGATATGGGGAAGAATTTTATGGATCCGATTCAAAAGTATGGTCGGGATTACATTGACGGTTGCCGCGAATCCAACTCAAGAACAGATGCAAATTTTGGTAACGGTGATGGCAGACTCCAGGCAAACGAGCTTGCGCTTGATATGACCTCGCTATTTCTTAAAGACTCAAAACTCGCCCAGCGCGGTATAGAGTTGTACAAAAAGGTCGAAAGTCTCGCGCAGCGCTACGCTTTTGAAGACGGCACAATATGTCCCGCTGCAAAAGCCGACTTAATCAATTCGCAAGAATGGAATGACATACTCACAGAATACAAAGGACTTGATGACGAACAAACTTATTTTCAAAGTTTTCGTGGTACAGATGTGCAATATTCAAAGGAGAGAGGATATTACAATCAAGGCAAAGAGGCCTTACAAAGAATAGATGAAATGTTCGGTAATAGCGACGGAAGAGTGACGATTGATGAATATTTCCAAAATTCCTGGAGTTTGTATAAGGATTTATTTAAAGATAACCCCGCCAAGATGATTAAATCTTATTTTATTGCTGCGCGGCAAGCGCAGATTATGACAAAATATGCAGGCCCTGACGGTGTTTTAATGCCGGGTGAATACGGCAAAGGTTTAAATTCTGAAGAATATGGCAAAACCCTTGATGTTTACTGGGATTTAATGGGTGGAAGGCCGCAATAAATCCAAACAGGCAAAATAGGCCGTAGTGCTTATCGTCTCGGGCTCTCGCCCGTGCCGTTATCGCACCGGCTCACGCAGATTAAAGTTTTTTTAAAAAAAGCCGACAACAACGTTACAAAGTTGAAATTGTCGGCTTTTAAATATACAATGACAGTGTGATGGCGTCTATAGTAACAATGAGGTTAAATGAGCGAACTTCAATTCCAAAACGATTTGAACTCTCTAATTGAAATTTTACCCCCAAAGATTAAAAGACTTGTTCAGACTGATTCTCTTGATGATGCAATTGAAATCGTGCTTGATATAGGTCGAATCCCTGAAGTGCGCCATGGGAACGGCAAAATCTCCTATCTTGGCAGCGAAAATGTTACAAGCGGGGAGCTTGAACACATCGTTAAAAATATTCCCGAATTTACAACCGACAACCGTTCGGGAATTGCAGGAACCTTGCATAGAATTAGCGCAATCAGAAACCGTCAGGGTAAAATCATTGGCCTTACTTGCCGCATAGGGCGTGTTATAACAGGCACAATTGCCTGTATTAAAGATTTTGTTACTCAAAATAAAAGCATACTTTTTTTGGGTCGTCCGGGGGTGGGGAAAACCACCAAGCTACGTGAGATTTCACGCCTTGTAGCGGATGACCTTGGAAAACGTGTTGTGGTTGTCGACACTTCAAACGAAATCGCCGGCGATGGAGATGTTGCACACCCTGCGATTGGTAAAGCGCGCAGAATGCAAGTTGCCCAGCCCGAATTTCAAAAAGATATTATGATTGAAGCGGTTGAAAACCACACCCCAGAAGTTATTGTGGTCGATGAAATCGGAACAGAATATGAAGCGCAAGCGGCAAGAACAATCGCCGAGCGCGGCGTTATGTTAATTGCAACAGCGCACGGAAACACTCTTGAAAACCTTATCAAAAACCCTGCTATGTCAGATTTAATCGGCGGTGTGCAATCTGTTACTCTGGGGGATGATGAAGCCAAACATCGCGGAAGCCAAAAAACTGTTTTAGAGCGCGAAAAACAGCCAACGTTCGATATTGTTATTGAAATTATCGACAGAAATACTCTTGCAGTTTATAAAGACACCGCAGAAGCGGTAGATTATATTCTTCGCGGCTGGCCGATTTCGCCTGAAATCAGAAAGGTCGACCAAGAATGCGGCCCTGCGCAGCAAATTATCAACAAGGTAAAAGAACTTGACGTTAAAGCAAGCGGAACGGGCAGCACTTTAAATTTCGGGTTCAACCGCGCGCAATATGTTAAAGACAACAAACCTCACAAGAAAATCTATATTTATGCGGTTTCGCGCTCCATTGTAGATAAGATTATTGAAAGGCTTGATATTAAAGCTGAAATTGTTCGAAATGTTGAGGATGCAGATTTTGTAATCGCCCATAAAAACTTTGCCAAAGGGGGCACAAAAATTTTGTCTACCGCGAATGAATATCGTTTGCCGGTGTTTTTTGTTCGAACAAACTCTATGTCACAAATTCAAAAAGTGTTAAAAGATGCGCTAAACTTAACCCAGGGCGATATTATCGAAAAGCCCACGGTTGGTTATATGGACGAAACAGAACTTGCACTTTCTGAAACCAAGGCTGCGATAGCAAAAATCTTTGAAGGTGCTGAAACAATTGAACTTGAACCTCAAAACGCGCCAACTCGAAAAGCTCAACACGAATTGATTGAACAACACGGGCTGGCGTCAGAAAGTGTTGGAGAAGACGGCTTCAGACGCGTTAGAATTTTTAAAGAGTATGAATAGTTTCTAAACTTCTTACTCGTTAGCTCTTGCAGGCAATAATTTTTGTTCATATGTTTTATGCCACTATGTTGATTAATAAAATTTCCTCAATTAATAATTTATACTGCGCAAAAAAACCGCACAAAAACGAAGCGACGCAAGAACAAATTCAAGCGAAAACTTCCTATATGATGCCTGCTCAAGCGCACTACACTCATCTTGTTACCCCCGTGAGCTTTACCGGTGGGGTTTCGGTTGATTTAGGGGAAAGCATTAAAAATCTTGATGAATATCAGGGAAAACACCAGGATGAACAGGTTTACCCTCCAGGTGTTCGTGAAGCGGCGCAAGAAATTATCGACAAGGGAAATCCCTATAAGTGGACATTGGTTGATGTACATAAAGATGTTTTCGGGCGGCTTGAAGCAGAAGGCAGTTTGGAAAAAATTAAAGAAATTGAAGAATTCCGTCCGCTTTTTGACGAGGTTGAGCCTGCCGATAATGTTCAAGGGCAGACTGATTCGCTTTTGGAGCGTATGAAAAGGGGCGAATTTGAAACTTTTAACCCGGGAAAAAATGAAATAAGTGTTGATTTGATTCGTCTTTTATACGCAGAAGGTTTTTCAACAACAGACTTGAAAAAATATACCGATGGCACCGATATTTATCATACTGCACATAACAAACTTAAAATCCCGCTTTTGAATTCGCACTATGCACATATGTTAAAACTTTCGGATAAAGATTACAACGAGCGCCTGATACACGTGATTCAAGAAACCAGAAAAGATAATGCAGAGCGCGCAAAACAAGAAGGCATTGAACCTGTTTTTATAAGAAAAACAGGCGGCAAAGAAGCGGCGGTGGATACTGCCGTTGAACTTGAAAAATATTTTGAAGAAAAGCCGACAGAAGTTTACGGTCAAAGTGAAAACCAACGTTGGTTTTACAAGGAACACCCCGAGATAGCGGCGAAATTAACTGACCTTATTTTGATTGCTTGGGGCGGCGAGAAACATTCGAACCTGACATCCAGAATGAAGAAACACTTTGAAAAAGCCGGCGTGAAGGATATTCAAATTAAAGACCTTGACCCTTTTGAAATTACCTCGGAAAATGCAGACATTTTAAAAGGTTTTTGGGATAAAAACCCTTGGGCAATCAAGGCATTTTCGGAAAAATTAAAGACCTTGCGCGCAAATGAAATTCCTGAAAAAACACCAAAAACTACAAGTGACGGTTACTTGTTCAAAATTTTACCAAGCGGGCTTGTGGTTGATTTTGTTAATTGGAAAAAAACAAGGGGAATTTTTGAACAAGGTTTCTACAACCCGTTTATGGGCAATGACGGCGGTGTGCAAGACTCAGACAGATACAAAGCGACTCAAAATCTTTTAAGTAAGTTCTTTAAGGGGCATAATAATGCTAATTCATCAAGAATGCTTAAGGCAAACTTGTCGACTGTAGAAGATTTGCTGAACGCATTTAAAACCGGCGAAATCAAAGATGTTCTCGGTCTTGAAAATGAAATAAGAATTTTCCTTTCATCTGTTTCGGGCCCCAGATATGATGAAGAGACGGATTCTGTGCATGAGCACATTTCATCGAACGAAGCCGAAGCCTTATATCAAAGCATTGCAAAAGCCTGTATAACCAATGGCCGCAAGGAAGGCGCCAAAGAAATTCTTGATTTCCTCTACAAAAGGCTAGATGAAAATTATGAAATTGCTAAATCAGAAATAAAACCTTCAACAGGTTTACCAAATAATGTTCCAAAGAAGATGGAGTTGCCAAAACCGGCTCCCGGAACGGCTTATGTAGATTTTTCAACAATTTCTGATTCGAAAAACCGTTCATTTAAAGTTGCCCCGAGAGATTTGTTAATTCGTTTGGATTTTTGGAAAAAGCAAAAAGGAATTAGTGAAACAACTTATCACAATTCTCCTATGGATAAAAATGGTAATTATTTAATTGATTTAGATATTTTGACAAAGTCGGGCAAGGTGATTACTAATTTTTACGATGACAACCCAAAATTTCAAGATATTATAGCCGACACATACTCCGGCTCACTTCAGGATTTATATGCGCGTATTATTAAAGAACACGGGGGTTCGTTTGAATCTGCCAAGGGTGCGATTAAAAACCCTGCGTTGGTTAAAGTTTTAGAAGCAACTCATAAAGATTTAATTTTGCGTCTCACAACGCCAAGACGCGACCCCGACACCGGAAAAATGAACAGATATGTTACGGCTACAGAAGCCTCGAGCGCATATTCAAACGTTCTCGAGATTATTATTAAAAATGATCTTGATGAATATTACAGATTTTTAACCAACAGACTTGATGTAAAATATGCTAAATCTAAAAAAGACCACGGGGTTAGTTTTTAAAGTTTTGAAATAATCTCATCTCTGAATTCTGTCGCAGTTGCGCTGCCGCCTAAATCTTTAGTTTTGACTTTGCCTTCTTTTAAAACTGTGAAAACAGCATCTTCGATTTTTTTAGCGTAAGAATCTTCTTTTATGTAGCGCAACATATCAACTGCGCTTAATAAAAGGGCCATAAAGTTTGCCCTGTTTTCACCCACCATTCTTGGTGCTGACCCATGAACGGGTTCAAAAACGGCAATGTCATCGCCAATATTGGCGCCTTGCGCCACGCCCAAACCGCCTATTAGCCCCGCGCAAAGGTCGGAAACAATATCGCCATACAAATTCGGCATAACCATAACATCAAATCTTTCAGGCTTTAAAACTAATTGCATACACAAAGCGTCGACCAAATATTCATCATATTCAACCCTGCCTTCGTAATCTTTTGCCACTGTTCTTGCCGCATCTAAAAACAAGCCGTCGGTTAATTTGCAAATGTTTGCCTTTGTAATTGCGGTAACTTTTTTGCGGTTGTTTTTTAGGGCATATTCAAAAGCGTAGCGTGCGATTCTTTCAGACGCCCTTCTTGTGATTAACTTAGTTCCGTGTGCTGTGTCTTTGTCTATCATTTCCTCAATGCCGGCGTAGAGGTCTTCGGTGTTTTCCCTTACAATTACAAGGTCAATATCATTAAACCTTGTTTCAACACCGACGATGCTTTTTGAAGGTCGAACATTGGCGTATAAATCTAAATCTTTTCTCAATTGAACGTTAACCGAGCGGAAACCTTCGCCAATTGGCGTTGTAAGAGGTGCTTTGAGGGCAACTTTATTTTTTTTAATTGAATCAATAACTCTTTGAGGTAAAGGTGTTCCGTCTGATTCAATTGAATTTAAGCCTGCGCTTTGAACATCCCAGTTTATTTTCAAACCCGATGCGTCGATAATTTTAACAACAGCATCTGATATTTCAGGCCCTATTCCATCGCCTTCGATTAAAGTAATTTCGTGCATTTTTCCTCCTAGTACAGTGGCGCCCTATCGGGCTAAAATCTCAGCGCACTTACAGTGCAAAATCTCCATTTTTCTTCAAGTGTTCAATAAGACCGCCGTCGCCTAAGAGTTTTGCCATAACATCAGGCAGCGGTGTTATTTTTATTTCAAGGTTTTGCGTAAGGTCGCGCAAAACGCCGTTTTTAACGTCTAATTCTAAGGAATCGCCGGCTTTAATAGAATCTGTGTCACATTCAATGAGCAAAAGCCCTATGTTTATTGCGTTACGATAGAAAATTCTTGCAAAGCTTTTTGCTATAACCGCGCCCACGCCTGCAATTTTAATAATTTGCGGCGCATGTTCTCTTGATGAACCAAGCCCAAAGTTGTTGCCCGCAACAACAAAATCCCCGGGGGTCATTTGTGAAGCGAAATTCGGGTCAGCGTCTTCAAGCACGTGTTTAGCAAACTCGGGCAAATTTGAACGAAGGTGAAAAAGCCTTCCCGGTGCAATATGGTCCGTTGAAATATCGTTTCCAAATTTGAATGCTTTGCCTTTTTTTGTGCTCATAGTTACTTCCTCGCTAGCTCTTTTTGTATTATACTGTAAAAATGAAAATCGGAGTAATTGGTTTAGGGTTAATTGGGGGTTCAATTTTAAAAGCGCTCGCTTTAACGCGCGGGTATGAACTTTATGCTGTTTCACATTCGAGCTTTAAATATGCGAGCGATTTTGCAAAAATCGCGAGCGATAACCTTGAGGCCGTGCGCGATTGCGACATTATTTTTGTTTGCAACGAAATGTCAAAAATTCTTGAAACTCTTGATAAACTTGAAGCGTTAGTGCGCGAAGACGCGATTGTTTGCGACGTTGCGTCATTAAAGGGTTTTGTTTCGGATATCAAACGTCCGTATAAATTTATTGGCACACACCCGATGGCGGGAAGTGAAAAATCCGGCTTTAGCGCTTCAACACCCGACCTTTTTAAGGGTGCTAAGTGGGTAATAACAAAGCCGAATGATACGCTAGAATCTGTTATAAAAGCAATGGGGGCGGCACCTGTTTTAATGGGCCCGGAAGAGCATGACTTTGCCGCGGCGCAAATTTCACATTTGCCGATGTTTCTGGCTTTCGGGTTATGCAAGGCAATTGAAAATAACAGCACCGCAAAAACCCTTGCTTCAAGCGGATTTCGAGATACCACACGCCTTGCTCTTACAAATTCAACCCTGGCTTTTGATATGCTTCAATTGAATGCACAAAATATTGACCGTGCGCTTGAAATGGTAATTAATGAGCTTACCAACTTGAAAAATTTATCCTATAATGAGAAGATTAGAACACTTGAAACAATAAGCGAGAAGCGAAGAAACCTTTACGATGAGAATGGAAGAAATAAAACAATTTTATAATTCAACAGTTGAAAGAATCAAGAACGAATGGCAAAGAGTCAGCCTGCTTGATAAATATATCCTTAAGCAGCTTCTTGAGATTTTTGTTTTAGGTGTGGTGATTTTTACATCTATCATTTTTGCTTCAGAAACTTTTACCCAACTGATTAAACAGATTTCTATGTTCGGCATTCCTTTCAACATAGCAATCATGATGGTCGTTCTCAACCTTCCGCAAGTTTTTGTAATGACAATACCGATTTCGACTCTTTTTGCGACTGTTATGACAATTAACAGATTGAGCCTGAACTCTGAAATAACAGTTCTTCGTGCTTGCGGTGCAGGAATTAACAGAATTTCACGCCCTGTTTTCGTGTTTGCCATTATTGCAACCGTGGCAAGTCTTTTTATAAATGAATTTATTGTTCCTCCGACAAGCCGTATGTCGCAACATTTAGCCATTTATTCGCTTCAAAAAAAGCATGTACCTGAAGGTAAAATGAACTACACTCTTAAAGAAATGAAAGAGGGCAATGTCCTCAAACGTCTAATTTACGTGCAACAGTGCAAAAATAAGAAATTGATGAATATAACCGTGCTTGATATGTCCAACAAAGACACAATGCAATTAATTCAAGCAAAAACAGGCCACACAAATAACATTGGCTGGGCTTTTGAAAACGGAATTATCTACACTTTGTCGAGAACCGGCAAGGTTTTCAACACTACGCTTTTTGAAACTTCCACAATTAATTTCGGCCTTGAAAATATCGGCAGCCTTATTAAAGAAAAGGCAAACCAATACAGCTTCTTGAAGTTGGCATCTTTTATTCATAGCCCGAAAAATAAACTTAGCGGTGAGGATTCAAGAAGATTAAAAGTTGAACTCTGGGATAAAATTGCCCTTCCCGTGACAACCCTTGCTCTTGCGCTTGTGGGTATTCCGCTTGCCTTAACGCCTCCTCGCGTCCGCTATAATCGAGGGTTTTTATTCTCGGTTTTAATTATTTTTATTTATTACCTCATTCGCGCTTTTTCACTGAATTTGGGTGAAGCAGACACTACCATACCGTTTTTAGCAGCTTGGCTGCCGTTTTTAGCGGCTTGGCTTCCTATGGTATCTATTTTTATTATAGGTGCGATTTTATATTATAGAAAAACTTACAAGATTACTTAAGAAAGGAGTTATCCTAATGAAAAAAATAGCACTTTTATTGAGCATTTTTGCGTTGTTTGTGACAGTTGGTATAACAAAATGTGAAGCAGCAGTGAACACCCACGTTATTGAAATTTCCGAAAAAATTATGCCACAACCAACCGCATCAGCCGATATACAGGTTCCGGCTACCGAAGAAACGAAGACTGCACCCCGTTCGCTTGGCGATTGGCAGTCAAGATACAAAGTACCAAATCATCACCCGGCAGATAAAACAAAAGAAACATTGAAGAATGAAAAACCTTCAAAAGGCGAACACTCTGTTAATGATTACAGCGAATACCCCGCGCCCGCACCTGCTTATGTGCCAAATGACCCGGATATAGCCGCTATGGAAGCAGTTCAGCCCAAGTGTTGTGAAAAATGCGCCTGCAACCCGGACTGTACGTGTGGTGAAAATTGCACATGCGACAAAAAACATAAGTGTTCAAGGAAGTGTGATTGCAAAAAAGCAGGCTGTCCGATTAAAACAGAATCTGTAGAACCTGTAAGCCCGCCGGATGTTAAATGTAAATGCGAGAAAAAATGCAAATGCGGCAAGCGCTGCAAGTGTGATAAGGCAGTGTGCAAATGCAAAAAATGCAATATTCAAGAACCAGAACCGGTTGCTGAACCCGCACAGCCAGTCGAGGCACCTGCAGAATAGCCTTTACTCTTCTATAATTTCATAAAGTCCCGATGCGTCGTTAATTGAAACGTTTCCTGTCGGGATTTTTAAAACTTTTGCGCGAAGGGCTTTGCTGAAATATTCAATTCTTATTTCATCGCCTTCTTTAAGTTGTTTCGCGGATTTAGCAGGGTTATTGTTCACAAAAACTCTGGCGCAATCGCAAACTTCTTGGGCGACTGTTCGCCTTTTTATTAACCTTGAAACTTTGAGGAATTTATCTAAGCGCACCTTTTATTTTCCTTACACTCCGATAATTTTCACGCCGTAATCAGGGTTTGCGTCCAATCGTGCTTCAATTTGTTCAAAAGTTAAGAAGCCTTCTTGCGCGCCAAAAACCTCGCAAACGCTCGCAGAATTGGCTGATGCCATTTTAAGCGATTTTTCGATATCCCAGTTTGTGCGCTCAATTGAAGCGGTGAAAGTTGAAGCAAAGGCATCTCCCGCGCCCAAGGTAGAGCGAACTTTGGCAGGGTATGCCGGGCAGTGGTAAAATTTCTTGCCGTCATATGCCCAAACTCCGTCTTTTCCGTCTGTAATCAACACAAGTACCGGGCAATTGCCCCTGAGGCGCTCAAACATTGCTTTTAAATCAGGATGAATCGCACTTTCAGAGAATTTCTCGTTTTTGGTGTCCGGCCTTACCTGAATTTTAGTCAGCATAGATGCCTCTTCTTTGTTCAATACAAGAATTTCCGCTGTTTGCAAAATTTTTGAAAAATATTTTTCACCGCGCTTAATTGCAGTTGTTCCTGCATTCATTGCAAGGTTTGTACCGTTGCATTCTGCAAATTGTGCAATTTTATCAAGAACTTTGTTACTCTCACCCGCCAATGGGGCTACATACAACCATTTTGAATTTTTTATTGCGTCAAAATTGATGTCTTTTTCTGTTATATGTTCATTTGCGCCGCGATAAGCAAGAACTGTTCTGTCGCCTTGAAAGCTGACAAGTATCATAGAGAATCCGGAATGGTTCACTTCGTCGATGATAACGTTGCTTGTGTCCACGCCGCGAGCTTTTAGGTGTTCAAGAATTGTAGGTTTAATGTCGTCATTGCCGAGCTTAATAATAGTTGAAGTTTTGAGCCCTAAATTTGCGAAATTTGCCGCTGTGTTAATTCCTCCGCCTCCAATTTGGCGTGAAAAACCCTCTATTTCTAACTTCGAACCATACGGCAGCGCCATAAGTTCGATATGCTTTTCAACCGAATTTACCGAAACAATACTTATTTTGTCATTCTCGATAAACGCGTCCATAGTGGATGAACCAATTGTAATAACGTCGTACATGTTTCCCTCAAATAAACTTTATTGTGCTATTATACATCAATGCGGGTGGAAAAGGTTGAACTTAATAATTTCAGAAACTATGAGAGTTTAAGCCTTGATTTTAGTGCAAACAAAACCCTCATTATAGGCCAAAACGCGCAAGGGAAAACAAATTTGCTCGAGGCGGTTTATTATTTATCTTCCCTTGATTCACCTCGAATCAGAAAAGATGCCGAGTTGATTTTATTCGGGCAAGAAGGGTGTCGATTTAATGCCGTAGTAGCAAAAGAGGGTGTGGATATTGACCTTGAGGTAGTTATAGCGCCCCCTAAAAATAAAGTTTTTAAGGTGAACGGGCTTAAAAAAAACAAATCAAGCGAATTTATAAGAGTGCTTTCAGTGGTGAATTTTTCCGTAAATGACCTGCTTCTCTTGCGCGGTGATCCTGCTTTCAGGCGAAAGTGGCTTGACAATGCAATTTGCCAAATTTACCCGATTTATTCTGATAAAATTGCCAAATATAATAAAATAAGGCTCCAAAAAGCGAATTTACTTGGCACGGGCGGTATGATAAATTCCGATATACTGGATGTTTTTAACCAGCAGCTTGCAACAAGCGGTGCTAATATAATTTTCTTGAGGCGTAAGTTTTTAGCTGAACTTGAGAAAATTGCCGCGCAAAAACACGGCAAAATCGCGATAAATGAGGTTTTATCTATGCGATATGATTGCGATTTTGCGGCTCACGCGGCAAAAGAAATCGAAACCGAGTTGTTCAACAAGCTTGCAGAAGTTAAACACGAGGAAATTCGCCGTGCCCAATGCCTTATCGGGCCTCACCGTGATGATATTTCATTTTTTATAAATAACGTTGATGCTAAAAAATTCGCTTCTCAAGGACAGCAGCGCACAATTGTTTTGGCGCTAAAGCTTGCGGAACTTGAAATTGTAAAAGAAAAAAACAACGACACGCCTGTTTTGCTTCTTGACGATGTTCTGGCAGAGCTTGATGAAACCCGTCAAAACTACCTTTTAAACGGTATCGAAGAGGGTATTCAAACAATTATTACCTGCACAGATACGAAAGCTTTTTCGCCCGCCTTCCTTGAGGGTATGCAAATTGTGAAAATTGAAGGCGGGGTTTTGAAATAGGCTCGCGGAGCAAGCTGGGGCAGTGTTATTCGTTAATATCTCCCGCAGCGTTGGTTTTTAGATTTTGGACTAGGTATCCAAGTGTATCTTCAGAACTATTGTTACCTTCGGTATCAAGGTAGAAACCTGACACAGCCCATGTGTTTGGTGACTTGTATTCTATTTTTAAATTTTCTGTTTCAGTGGCGGTATAAGATGTGGGGCCGGGACCAAAATTAGGATATCCACCAGGAATATCGGCTGCGTTGCCTCCTTCATTTAGCCACTTCTCGTTAACCTTATCTTTCCGTCTTTGTTCTGCGTAACCTGGTGCATATTTGAGTGTTTGGACGTGCCCAGCCTCCCTTTCGGGCATGTTTTTTATAAATACATCAAGGCTTGGTGAAGTGTTTTGCTCAATGTATGTTCCGAACCTTTTGATAGCTTCGTTGTCTGCGAATTTGCAATTTGGGTCTACACGAAGTGTGCCATTAAAAGCGACCGAATTTAGTGGATAAATTTTCATATTTTACTCCCTTTCTTATTTCTTATTTTGAAATAATACTTACGATTAAAACATGTAATTGAAAAATGTTGCTAGCTACTAAAATTCCGAGCATGCCCCAAACTCAAAAATCCCCAAGAATCAGCCCCTTGGGGTTTGTGAAAAGGATATTTATTACGAAATGTTAAGCATGTCTAAACATGCTGAAATCATGTCATAACGCATGTTTGGGCATGTTGCCTGCTGGCTTAATTTTGCCCCTTTTTTATTTTTTGCGCCACCCTAAAAAAAAGAATAAAATTAAATCATTCACCGCGTGAGCGAGCGATGAAATCGCGTTCTTAACGGTGGAAGGCTTACATTACAGGAATCATGGAAATATTGCTGCAGGAAAAAATCTCTCGAAATCTTGCAAAAATAAAAAAAGATATTGAGGGCTATAATCCGACAATCGTGGCAGTTTCTAAGTATTATTCCGCGGCGCATATGGTTGAGGCGTACAAGTGTGGTATAAGGGATTTCGGTGAAAGCCGTGTGTTGGATGCAGCCGCAAAAATCAACGAATTAGATGATGAAACAAGGTTGAATTCAAATTATCATTTTATTGGACATTTACAAACTAATAAAGCAAAAAAGGCAATTGGGGTTTTTGGTTTAATTCAATCGGTGGAATCGTTTGAATTGGCTGAAGAGATTTCAAAGCACGCAGCCCAAAAGGGTATAGTGCAAAAGGTTTTAATCCAGGTAAACAATGCCTTTGAGCAGAGTAAGTTTGGTATCGCACCTTCACAATTGGAAAATTTCTTAGAAAAAATTCGCGAACTTCCCGCAATAGAAGTAAAGGGACTAATGAACATAGCGCCCTTAACAGACAGCGAAGCGGATTTAAGAAAACTTTTTAGCGAAATGCGCAAATTAAAAGAAGCATATGGGCTAAAAGAGCTTTCAATGGGAATGAGCAACGACTACAAAATCGCGCTGTATGAAGGCGCAACAATCATACGACTTGGCAGAATATTATTTGAATAAAGGAGAAATAAATTGAGCGGAGTATCTGACAAAATTAAATCAATAGTAGGTTTTTTAACCTCTACTTTTGATAACAAAGACCACGACATTTTTGATGACATGGGTGAAGAATTTGAAGTGGACTATCCGACAGGGGCACATGGTGAAGCTTATGAGCCTGTTTTCAAATCAAAACCGGATAGAAACCTTAAAGTTGTTCCGATGACAGCTAAAGGTTACGAAGTAATTGTTTTTGAACCGCGCGCATTTAACGAATCAACAACAATTGTTGAAGCGCTAAAAGAACGCAAAACAGTTATTTTGAACCTATCGTTGCTTGACCGCGACCAATCACAAAGAATAGTTGATTTCCTTTGCGGTTGCACACACGCGCTTGACGGCAACCAAAGAAAAATCGGCGACTTTGTTTTCATCTTCACGCCAAGCAACATTCAGCTTTCGCAAGAAGTTTTGAATTCAAAAATGACCCGCGACGCGCTTTGGAGCAACCCGCTTCCGCAATAAGCGTAACCGGTGTGAAACCAGAAAAAATTTAATCCACAATTTATGGGAACTTTCACACGCTTAAAATAATAGCTGCTAAGAATTGTATGAGAGAGAAACACTGCTTCTTAACGGAAGCAGTGTTTTTTGATGTTTATTCCTTAATTCCTTAACCGCTGCGTGCAAATTGCCGCGTATCTTGAAGCTTACATACTGCGAAACGCGTTTTGAATAATTTGCAATTGAGTTGAAAAATTCGCGTCTATAATACCGTTTGAAGTGGTCACTTTGCAGCTGCCTTCTTGAATTTCCTCATCTTCAATAATGACAACTCTTGCCTCAAGGTTGTTTGCTTTCAAAAGTTCTGGCATAAATGAACGCGCAACTTCAACATCTTCAGGGTTAATATTGAGAGTGATTTTTTGCTCTTCAAAATCAACTTCGTCTAAAACTTCACCGATTACGTTTTTTAGAATTTCAGGGTCAAGAAGAACCTCTTTTCTGATTATTTTTCTTGCAACCGCAAGTGCGATTTCTAAAATATCATTTGAAAGATGTTCGTACACTTCCTCTTTGGTGCTTAGAAATTCAACCATTGATTCTTTTAGTTTCGCAATTTCTGCCTTTGCTTCTTGTAAGCCGTTTTTATAACCTTCTTTTGAAGCCAGTTCACGTATGTCTTGCGCTTCTTCCTGGGCTCTTGACACTAAAGTGCGCTCATCAATTCTTCGATAACCGCGCCTTCTATCCCCCCTGCGGCGTTCGGCGCGTTCTTTGAATTCAATATTTGAAATATCAATATCTTCAAATGCATGTATTGTTTCAACGTCGCTCAGCTGCTTTTTGGGTATGTCGGTGTCTGCCCCGGCTTTTACTTTAGGGGTTTGCGTGGGTTCAGATCCGTCTTTTTTCTTTCTGATTATCATCTTTGAACGCTCTCTTCGATATGACCGCAAATCACACTTGCAACGCGTGCGGGGATTGCAATTTCTCTTTTTTCAAAAACCGATAATACAAAATCTCGTATAAGAGGCCGTTCGTTTTTAACAATGCCTAAAATACTTTCTTTTTTGTGAGTCTTTATAAGTTTGAGCATTTTAGAATAAAATCTGTTTGTGGAAAGAATTTTAGGCTCCGGCAAAAGAATCCGCATTTCTTCAAAGCACCTTTTTGTAATTGAAGAGTCAATTTTATATTCTAAATCGTTCATTTGCAGATATTGCATCAAAACTTCCGCTTCCGGCTGGTTGAATTTCGAAAGAATTTTTTCGATCTTTTCTTTATCAAAACTTTTAATAAGCATAGCTAAAGATGCTAGCTTCAAAATTTTTGTGTCGCTCATCGTCCCGCCGGGAACCTCTGCTTCTGCCTGAACTCGCGCCATATTATCAATATTCGACTGGCTTAAAACATGTTCGCCTGCGCTGTGGTCTAAAATGTTTTTAGCTTCTAAATCTGCAATAATTTCTTTAAAACTTGTTGTTACGTGATGTTCAACAAGCGGAATAATTTGCTCTTGAGGCATACGTTTTAAAACAGCCTGTTTTGCTATTTCAAATACCGTGAAGGCAACCTTTTTTAAAATATCCTCTCTTAAATTCAGGTCAACGCCGCCTTTTATCAAGTCAATCGATTTATGGAAAGTCCACTCGCCGATAA
>JAVBQM010000097.1:0-14251 GCA_031549065.1 Candidatus Gastranaerophilales bacterium
TTTTGCAAATATACTTCTTTGATTCCGGCCTGAGCAATAAAGCGTTTGCACAAAATGCAAATGAAATTATGGCCCCAAATGTACATAGTTGCGCCCATGCAACGGTCTTGTCCTGCTTGAATTATTGCGTTTTGCTCGGCATGGATTGAGCGACAGGTTTCATAACATGTGCCCGAGGGAATATTGTTATCAATGCGGTAGCAACGGCCAAGTTCGTTACAAGACACGACTTTAGAAGGGGTACCGTTGTAGCCCGTTGCCTTAATTTTTTTATCATCCCCAACAATCACGGCGCCGACTTGTGCGCGAATGCAATTAGAGCGCGACGCACAGGTTTTTGCTATTTCTAAAAAATAATCATTCCACTGCTTAATTTCCATGGAAACATTATATCATAAAATGCTCCTGAGCGACTATGTCGCACGTCGCCTTGGAACGGTTCCGCCAACCCGCCCTCAACGGGCGTTTTGGACTTCACACACCGCTAGCGCTCTTAATACTTCTTCTCTGCTGCGCTAATTCTTGCCATCGCTTTTGAAAGCGCGATTTGCGCACGAACGATTTGCATTTCTTCGGCTTTAGAGCGTATTCTTTCTTCCGCACGTTCTTTTGCGGCTTGTGCTCTTACAAGATCGATATCATCACCAAGTTCGGCGGTATCCGTTAAAATCGTAGCTTCATTATCCTTAAACTGGAAAATTCCGCCCATAGTTGTAACATATGTCGGGTTATTGCCGTTCATAACTTTTGTTACACCAACATCAAGAGCCGTCACAAAAGGAATGTGGTCTTTTAAAACACCGAAACGTCCATTTACGCCTTGGGAATAGACCGCATCAACGTTACGCTCAAAAATAACTTTTTCATGCGTTATGACTTTGAGCTTTATGGGTGCTTCAACAGCGCCATTTTGCCCTTTTTCGGTCTTTTCGCTCATTATTCTTGCATTCCTTTGGCTTTTTCTATCGCATCTTCAATGGTGCCAACCATATAGAAGGCTTGTTCCGGAATATCATCGTGCTTGCCTTCAATAATTTCTTGGAAACCTTTTATGCTATCCGACAATTTAACATATTTACCCGGTGTTCCCGAGAACTGTTCTGCCACAAAGAAAGGCTGAGATAAGAACCTTTGCATTTTCCTTGCACGGTTAACAGTAAGTTTATCTTCTTCGCTCAGTTCGTCCATACCCAAAATTGCAATAATGTCTTGCAAGTCTTTATATTTCTGTAAAATTTCAAGAACTTTTCTTGCCACTTCGTAGTGTTCAACGCCGATAATGTTCGGGTCAAGCGCGCGCGAGTTACTTTCAAGAGGGTCTGCGGCAGGGTAAATACCTAAAGACGCTATTTGCCTTGAAAGTACGGTTGAAGCGTCAAGGTGGGTAAAGGTTGTTGCAGGAGCCGGGTCAGTAAGGTCATCCGCAGGTACGTAAATCGCCTGAACGGAAGTGATTGAGCCGTCTTTTGTTGATGTGATGCGCTCTTGAAGTTCACCCATTTCTTGAGCCAAAGTAGGCTGGTAACCTACCGCTGAAGGCATACGGCCCAACAAAGCCGAAACTTCTGAACCGGCTTGTGTGAAGCGGAAAATGTTGTCGATAAACAAAAGCACGTCTTGTTTTGCAACGTCTCTAAAATATTCCGCGCAAGTAAGTGTTGAAAGACCCACTCTCATACGCGCTCCGGGCGGTTCGTTCATTTGTCCGTAAATCAGGGCAACTTTGTCAATTACTCCGCCTTCAATCATTTCATTATAAAGGTCGTTTCCTTCACGTGTACGTTCACCTACACCGCCAAAAACCGAAACACCGCTGTGTTCGTGGGCAATGTTGTGAATCAATTCCATAATCAAAACTGTTTTTCCTACGCCCGCACCGCCGAAAAGGCCGATTTTACCACCCTTTTGGTAAGGCATAAGAAGGTCGATAACCTTAATTCCCGTTTCAAGAATTTCAATATTAGTGTTTTGGTCGGTAAACTTAGGGCTTTCGCGGTGAATCGGGAAATAATCGTCTGCTTTAACTTCTCCCTTTTCATCAACGGGTTCGCCTAAAACGTTTAAAATTCTTCCCAAAATTCCTTTACCGACAGGCACTTTAATCGGATTTTGAGTGTTTTTAACAGCCATGCCGCGTTTTAGACCGTCGGTTGAACTCATCGCTACCGAACGAACTTTATTTTCACCCAAAAGTTGTTGTACTTCTGTTACCGTTTTATTCCCGTCAGCGCCTGTAATTTCAAGCGCGTCATAGATTTCAGGAAGGTTCTCTTCACTGAACTCAACGTCGATAACAGGACCTATGATTTGAACAATTTTACCCTCAGAATTTGCCATATTTAACCTCAGTATAATAATTTACCTATTATTATATACAAATCATAAATTTGGGGGCAAATTCTTAATAAAATTACTTTAAACAGGTGAGCGTGGTTCTAAGTTTTTGAAACGAAGCGTATAATCAAAAAAACAATTTGGAGTTTATTATGGGCATACAATTTAATTTTGGCAGTAATTCCAATAGAAGGGGAGAGTCTGGGCCTTTAGGCACTATTATATTGGGAATAATTTTTATTGCTGTCGGCATTTTATTATTTGCTGTTATTGGTAAAGATGAATTACTTTCTTGTGATAAAGCAAAAGATATTTGTACTATGGAAGTAAAAGAAATTTTCTCTAACAAAAAAGAAATAAGAGAAACAATTGCCTTATCGTTCATTAAAAAAGCTGAGGTTGTGGAGAGCGAAAGCCATGATTCCGATGACAGGACAACATATTCATACAGAATGGAACTTGTAACAAAAAACGGTACAAAAGAACCGGCATTTAGGTCTGGCGGGGGGCGCTCAAAAGCAAACAAACAGGTTCGTGAATTTAACAGTTTTCTAAGCTCTAATAAAAATTCCGTAGAAATAAAAGACAACTTATTGCTTGTCAGACTTATTGGGTTATTATTTGCGTTTTGCGGGGGTTTTGTACTTTTTAGAATGTTGAGGGGTGAGCAAGCAATATTTGGTAATACAACTCAACCTACCCAAAAAAAATTACCCGATATAAATGAACCGCCGCAAGAAAAGCAAATGAAAGTACAAAACATATTTGCTGATGCATCCAGTCTTAGCGACGCGATTTTAAGAATTGCAAAAGAATGCCCGGAAGAAAGCAAACCTATGTTTGTTTCTACGGGCGTAGCTATAGCTTTGTTTTGTGCACCTATACTACTTACGAGCTTAGGCTTTGCTTTTGGAACATCTTTAATGGAAGCTTTAAGTAAAGTACTTATAGGAGAAGAATATTTTTCATGTTATAGGGTTAAAAATTTTTGCGCAATTGAAAGAAAAGAAGGCTCTAAAAGAGTTGTGAAGAAAACGTTTTCTTTGCCTTTAATTCAAAAAGCCGAGGTTGTAAAGATTGTTGATAATACCGATAAAGACAATTCGCCGCAATACAATGTCGTGTTAGTTATGAAAAAAAGCAAGTCAAAAAACTCGGTTAACGATTGTGTTGGAAAAACTGAAGCCCCTTATTGCCGCAACGGGCAAATTGCCATAACAAACACAGACAATTTTAGCCTTAGCAAAGCCAGCACTAAGGCAAACAAAATAAATCATTTTCTTGGGTCAAACGAAAAAAGCCTTAAAATTAAAAATGTTTTTGAAGGATTTCCAAAAAACGCTATCAGTTTGTCTTTTTCAATTATGGGCATAATATTATTATGTATATCGGCAATTGTATTTTATAGCGCATTTCATTTGATATTCACCGACCCCAAAAGGCTGCCCGAAAAACTTAGTTGGCAGCTATCTGTAATGGAATTCTTAATAATGTCGAGTCGACAAAAATAAAACATAATAAAAGCCCTATACGGCGAATTTTGTTGCCCCGACGATGTTCTCGAAGGTGGGTGAGCGCCTTGGCGAATCCGTTTCCCGCTACAATCACAGCTTGCGCCGCGGACGGGTTTACTTCAATTGCCTTAATGTCTTACCGTTTAAAGTTCAACATTTAAAGAGCTTCTCTCCCAGTTGGCTAAAATGTAGGAACAAAATTAGCACATATAGAGCAGTAATATGTTAGCATATTTTTTAGTGAAGTCCAGTGTCGTCCTGTCCGCCTGCTCAACGCAGCCGTCACGGACTCACATTCTAAAGATTCGCTCGCAAAATAAACAGCGCACCAGCGCTGTAATTATTTCGCTTCGCTCGCTTGTAACGTTTTGTAACAATTTCTGAAAAAGCGAATGAAAATAATTAAGAATAGGGTGAGATATGCCGAATATACAAGTATATAAGGATTTCAAAGAAGTGAAGTTCTTGGTAGCAAAAACGCCTTGTAATGGCAATTTTTAGTAATTAACCGTTTTAACATGTGTAGGGTTTCCCCTCAAAGGAGCAGCCTTGTTGCAGCAAACAATACAAACAAATATTAAAAGAATGACCAATTTCTTAGGTTTTGCAAGGGGCTATTTGGCCCGAAATAACCCTATAGAAATGGTTGTAGGCGAATTTGTAAGATTATTAAAAGACATGCTTACAATCACCAAAAAGAAGAAAATGGCGCAATATAGGCTAAATTATCAGCTCCACAGACTAAGACAAATGGAAGATTTAATCGCTAAAAACAACGACCACGTGTTTTTAAAGGGTCAAAACTTCAACGAAATGAGATAAAATGGGTCTAGTTACTTCAACAATACGCTTAATATATTTAAACAGCTACAGGTTGGACCTTGAGTTCAAAACGCAGCTGATTAGCGTTGCGAAGTTAAATTTATCTAAATCCGTAAATGATTTATTAAACGCAGGCTCGGACCTTGAACCGGATTCGCCGGAAATGAAGGCACTCGAGAAGCGAAAAGAACGGCTTTACATGGTTGAAAAACAGCTTGATGAGCAATTACAGCGCTACCAAACACAGCTTAAAATGGTTGAAGCCGAGTATCAACAAGTTCAACAGCAAATTGATAAAAATATTAAGTACGCATACGGCGGCAGTTAAATTATAAACTCCACAGTTATTTGACAACACCCCTAAAAACCTTTAGAATAGTCTTAGAAAGGCGGTTTTATGGCGGTTTATCAAATTTGGATAATAGTGGGATTTTTATTTTTGTTCATTGAGCTTGCAGCTCCGACATTATTTTTCCTAAATCTGGCTTTAGGTGCATTTTTTGGCGCAATAGCTGCTTATTTTACTCCGAGTATTGCAATTCAGGTGGCTGTTTTTGCTGTAGTTTCAACAATTTCACTCATATTTCTACGTCCGTTTCTGCTTAAAAGCAAAACAAAGAGTGAAGCCACAGGAATTGAGGGTAAATACATAGGCAAAGAAGCCCAAGTAATTCAAAAAATCGGTGAAGAAGGAACGAGCGGAACCGGAAAAATTAAAATTTACGGTGAGGTTTGGGACGCAAGAACCGAAGACGGAAGCGCGGTTGAGACCTTTGAGATGGTTAAAATTTTGCGCAATGAAAGTTTAGTTATGTTCGTAAGAAAGCAAGGAGAAGAAAAATGAAATTTTTCTTTTTCGAGCGCACAAGAACAAAAACGAACGAAGTGAAGTTTATGTTTGTAGAGAGAGTTAAAGGAGAATAGAAATGCCTTTTATTATTTTAGTAGTTTTCGCACTTGTCGTTACTTATTTTATTTTGGCGATAAAAATTGTCCGCCAAGCGCAGGTAATAATCATTGAAAGGCTGGGTAGATTTCACACAATCCTACATTCAGGCCCGAATTTAATCATACCGTTTATTGACAACCCTAAAGAACTTGCCGTTAAAACAATAGTCAGGGGAATGAACGGTGAATTATACAGTGTTGTTTCTCAAAAAGCAGTTATAGACCTTCGTGAAGTTGTTTTTGATTTGGCTCGTCAAAACGTAATCACGAAAGACAAAGCTAAAATCATTATCGACGCAGTTTTATATTATCAAATTTTTGATACGAAAAGCGCGGCTTACGAAGTTGAAAACTTTATAAGCGCTATTGAAAACCTTGCTCAAACAACTTTAAGAAACGTTATCGGTGAAATGAATTTAGACGATACTCTCGCTTCACGTGACACAATAAATGAAAAATTAAGAACCGCACTTGACAGAGAAACAGACAAGTGGGGTGTGAAAATTAACAGAGTAGAACTTAAAGACATCGTTCCTCCAAAAGATATGCAAGATGCTATGGAAAAACAAATGAGAGCAGAACGTGAAAGACGTGCGCAAGTTCTTGAAGCGGAAGGTAACAAAAGAGCGGCAATTCTTGAAGCTGAAGGTATTCAAGAAAGCCAAATCAAAAAAGCGGAAGGTGAAAAACAATCTGCAATTCTGATTGCCGAAGGTAGAGCCCAAGCAAGGGTAAAAGAAGCCGAAGGTGAAGCAAACGCTATCAAACAGGTAATCGACGCGCTTGCTAAAAACGGTCAACCGGATAAGTACTTAATCGCAATGAAATATCTTGAAACTCTAAAAGGTATATCAAGCGGTCAAAATAACAAAGTCGTCTATATGCCTTACGAAGCAACAGGCGTATTAAGTTCAATTGACGGCATTAAAGAGATGCTACAACATGGTGCTCCAAAACAATAACAGCAAACGTATTTTAATCGTTGATGATGAAGAGCAAATTCGCGATTTGCTTGAATTTGACATCTCTCATAGCGGCTATTTGACAGATACTGCCTCCGACGGCGAAGAAGGCCTTAAAAAAGCACTTGAAAATAACTACGACCTTGTAATTTTAGACGTTATGATGCCCAAAATGAACGGTTATGAGGTTTGTAAAAACATACGCCTGATAAAACCCGGCCTGCCTGTGCTTTTGCTCACCGCAAAGGGCGCAATTGAAGACAAAACGACGGGTTTTGAAATCGGTGCGGACGATTATCTTGTAAAGCCGTTTGATATTCAAGAAGTTTTATTGCGCATTCGCGCACTTTTAAGGCGCAACGAGAATGCACCGACTCAGTCAAAAGAAGTTTTGCGCGCGGGCGATATTGAAATTTTGCCAAATTCGCTTGAGTGTGTAATATTAGACAAGAAGGTGAAACTAACACCGACCGAGTTTGAAATTCTTTATTGTCTGATGCAACACCTTAATAACCCCGTAACATTAGCGGTTCTATTGGATGAGGTTTGGGGTTATCGGGAAGATGAAGATGTCAGAATGGTTAGAGTACACGTTGGGGGGTTAAGACAGAAAATTGAGCCTGACAGCAAAAATCCGAAATACTTACACACGGTGGTCAACATCGGTTACAAACTCACTCCGTTCGGCTTCAATGACTCTAAAGAGTGAAATAATCAGTCGAATGAATTTGAAGCGTCCCAAAATTGTGCAGCAAATTATTGGTGTATTGCTTTTGGCTGTGCTTATTCCGCTTATTACGATAGGCGTTATTATTTCAAACATTTCACAGCACTCCGTTCGTCACGAACTCAATTACAGTGCTACGATGATAGCACAGTTTGTCGGCGAAAACATTTTACTTTACGAACAACTTTCTAAAAGTCACGCCATTAAAAGGGAAGATTATCTTGAAAAAATCCTTGGCGATGAATTTGCAAACCCTAAAGAAACGCGTCAAATTTATGTTTTAGATGAAAACAAAAAAACAATTGCCACAAACGCGCAAGATGAACGCGATTTAAAATCTATTTTAAAAAATTTACCCGTAGAGCTGGAAGAAAAAAAGCCGGTACTATTCAACAAAATCAAAAACCAGCCTATTGCTTACTATAAGCTTAATGACCCCAACTGGCTTGTGATTGTAAGGACAACTGAAACTGTTACGAAAAACACAATTAATAAAGCACGTTTCCGCATTATTCTTGCGATTTCTCTTGCCGCACTTTTCATAATTTTTGTTATGGGTTTCTACACTTTTTATCTATATACAAATATAAGACAGCTTTTTAAGGGAATTACCGCAATTTCCAAGGGCAACTATGCGCGTAAAATTCGTATGATTAAAAACATTTTCTCACCATACGAAATGTATTTCATTGCCAGAGAATTTAACTTTATGGCAAGAAAAATAAGCCAGTCATACAGCGAACTTTCCGAGAAAAACCTGCGTTTACAAAAAATGGATGAATTTCGCGGGAATTTAATTAACGCGATAAGCCACGAATTCAGAACGCCTTTGACAAGCATAACAGGCTATTCCAGCCGTCTTTTAAGAAGTGATATTGAAATTGATGATGAAACAAAAACAAAATCGCTTAAAATTATTAAAGAACAGGCGCAAATGCTCTCAAGAATGGTGGAAGACTTGCTTGTTGTGCCTGAAATTGAAAGTTTCAGCCTGAAACTTGACGAGCGCGAACTTGATTTAACCAAAATTATTGAAAAATCAATGCTTTACGCTAACCCGAAGAACCACGAGATTAATTTTAATGCACAAGAAAATTTGCCGTTGGTTAAGGGAGATGAAAACAGGCTTATTCAAATTTTCACGAATTTAATTGACAATGCTGTTAAATATAGCGAAAATTCCGAACCTATTGAAATTTCAGCGTTTAAAGACAATAGTCACACTGTAATTGAAATTTCAAACAATCACAAAAGTATCGACGATGAAACCTTGAGTAAACTTTTTGAAAAATTTATTCGAGTTGATTCAGCCCTAACACGCACCACGCGCGGTACGGGCCTTGGCCTGTATATTGTAAAAGGGCTTTGCGGCGCAATGAAAATTGAAGCTTCGCTTCAAAGTGAAGAAGGTAAATTCACTGTGAGGCTGGTGTTTTAGTGGTTCACGCTAACTTTATGGACGAAGCAATAAATTGTGCGAAAAACTCAGGGGAAGACCTTCCGATTGGCTGCGTTATTGTGAAAGATGGCAATGTAATTGCTCAAGGGTGGAACCAAAAAGAAGCAAAACAAGACGCGACGCTGCACGCTGAAATAGTCGCGATTCAAGAAGCTTCAAAAAAAATCGGTTCCTGGAGATTAGACGGGGCAAAAATGTATGTCACGCTTGAACCTTGCCCGATGTGCATGTGGGCGATTTTGAACGCCAGAATCGATGAGCTTTACTTTGGTGCTTACGATTACAATTATGGTGCGGCGGGTTCGAAACTAAATTTAGTGCCGCTTTTAAATTCAAAAATTAAAATTGCAGGCGGAGTAAAAGAACAAGAGTGCGAGGAGCTTTTAAAGGGATACTTTGCGAGGCTGCGAAATGAAAAATAAGTTAGACACGCTTGTGCAAAAATTTGAAACAAAAGATTTTATTAAAGATGACCCTGTTCAATTCCCGCACAGGTTTAAAACAATCGAAAATATTGAGATTGCAGGCTTTATAGCCGCGCTTTTTGCCTACGGGCAACGCCCGTTATTTATTAAAAAGCTTGATTGGCTTTTTGCCCTTATGAAAGATATGGAAAACGACCCGCACAGCTTCCTTCTTAATTTCGACGCGCACAAACACAAATTAGAAGGTTTCAAATATCGCTTCATTAAGGATTTCGACCTTGTTTGCTTTCTTGGCGTTTTATCTGATCTTTACAAAAGCGGCTCTAACCTGCGCGAATTATTTAAACCGGGCACTCAAAACGTAGTTGATTATTTTTATTCAAACGCTGCACCGGAATGTTCTATGGGTTTTTATCACTTCTTGCCTAACCCAAAAAACGGCGGAGCGCAAAAACGCTTTAATATGTTTTTAAGGTGGATGGTGCGCCAGGGCCCTGTTGATTTAGGCGTTTGGGACATAGCCAAAAAATCTGACTTACTTATTCCACTTGATGTTCACGTCGGTAATGTTTCACGCTCGCTCGGCCTTTTAAATCGTAGTACAAATGATTTTAAATCTGTTGTTGAATTAACGAAAGTCCTCAAGGAATTTGACCCCGAGGACCCCGTAAAATATGATTTTGCGCTATTTGGCGCAGGCATTAATAAAATTTAGCCTATTCTTTAGAAAACTCCGCGTCGATTACATCGTCTTCATTTGTTGAAGATTCGCTCTCTTGCGTGTTTTCTTCAGTTGGGCCGCCCGCTTCGCTTTCTTTTTGGACCTGTTCATAAGCGGCTTGTGAAATTGCATACATTGTTTGTTGCAATTCTTCGCTCAAACGCTTGATTTCTTCGTGCGGTTTGTTTTCATCCAAAGCAGCTTTCAGCGCGTCTTTTTGTTCGCCAAGTTTTTTAGCATCATCGTCTGAAACTTTGCCTTCAAAATCTTTTACGATTTTATCGGCCGCACCAATTAAGCTTTGTGCGTTATTTTTAGTTTCGGCCTCTTCTTTTTTCTTTTTGTCCTCTTGAGCATTAGCTTCAGCATCTTTAACCATTTGGTCGATATCAGTGTCGCTCAAGTTTGAAGAGTTTGTGATTGTGATTTTTTGTTCTTTATTAGTAGCTTTATCTTTCGCCATAACATTAACAATACCGTTTACGTCAATGTCAAAAGTAACTTCGATTTGCGGCATACCTTTCATCGCAGGCGGAATACCGTCAAGTCTGAACATGCCGAGCGATTTATTATCTTTCGCCATAGGTCTTTCACCTTGCAAAACGTGAATATCTACCGCGGTTTGATTATCGTCCGCAGTTGAGAACACTTGCGATTTTGAAACAGGAATTGTTGTATTGCGCGGCACCAAAGGAGTTGAAACGCCGCCAAGGGTTTCAATACCAAGCGTTAAAGGCGTAACGTCAAGAAGAACGATGTCTTTAACCTCACCGGCTAAAATACCCGCCTGAATTGCCGCACCAACCGCAACAACTTCATCAGGGTTTACGCTTTGGTTAGGGTCTTTACCTGTGTAATCTTTAACAAGAGCTTGAACCGCAGGAATACGCGTTGAGCCACCAACCAGAACAACTTCATTGATTTCGCCTTTTGAAATACCCGCGTCTTTAATCGCTTGTTCAACCGGCGCTTTACAACGTTCAAGCAAGTCTGAAGTTAATTCTTCGAATTTAGCTCTAGATAGTGTAATGTCCAAGTGTTTTGGGCCATTGGCGTCCGCTGTAATAAACGGCAAGTTGATTGATGTTTCAACAACAGAAGAAAGTTCGCATTTTGCTTTCTCGGCGGCTTCTTTAAGCCTTTGCATAGCTTGTTTGTCATTTCTTAAGTCAATGCCTTCTTGTTTTTTGAATTCATCGCTCAACCAGTTCATAACTTTTTCGTCAAAGTCATCACCACCGAGTTTTGTATCACCAGAAGTTGATAAAACTTGGTTAACGCCATCGC
The DNA here is from genome assembly GCA_031549065.1 of Candidatus Gastranaerophilales bacterium. Classification (GTDB taxonomy): domain Bacteria; phylum Cyanobacteriota; class Vampirovibrionia; order Gastranaerophilales; family Gastranaerophilaceae; genus JAVBQM01. Next base: position 11,200 of record JAVBQM010000097.1, read on the forward strand.
CGATTTCAAGAACGGAAACGTCGAATGTGCCGCCACCAAGGTCGAAAACAAGAACGCGTTCGGTATGTTTTTTATCTAAACCATAAGCCAAAGCCGCAGCCGTAGGCTCGTTTATAATTCTTAAAACGTCCAAGCCTGCGATTTTGCCGGCGTCTTTTGTTGCTTGACGTTGAGCGTCGTTAAAATAAGCAGGAACTGTGATTACAGCGCTCGTGACTTTTTCGCCAAGATAGGCGCTGGCATCATCCGCGAATTTTCTAAGAATCATTGCTGAAATTTCTTGCGGAGTGTAGTCTTTATCATCAATTTTATTTTTCCAATCTTCACCCATGTGACGTTTGATTGAAATAACTGTTCTATCGGGGTTCAAAATCGCCTGACGCTTTGCAAGCTGCCCTACAAGTCTTTCGCCTGTTTTTGAAAACGCAACGATTGAAGGGGTTGTTCTTGAACCTTCAGCGTTAGTTATAACCGTTGGTTTTCCGCCTTCCATAACCGCCATAACGGAGTTTGTGGTACCTAAGTCTATACCTATTGTTTTTGCCATTTGTAAGCCTCCTTATATAATTTGTTAATTTAAATTTAGCACTAAAATTAAAGGGGGCTTAAAAAATAAACAATTTATTAATATTTGAAATGAGCGAAAAAAATAAAATACGGAGCATTTTATTTTTTGAGCGAATGAGAATATATCGGCTTTGCCGATATATTTTAAATGGGTAAAAAAAGTCTCAATCTATAATCTTTTGCGTATAGAGCACCTTGCCGTTTTTATCATAGCAAGTTTCATAGGTTCTAATGCCTTGTTTAACACTTTTAATAGAAGCGCAGCGCTGCGCCATCGTGCCTGAAGAATTGTTTTTTGAATTATCATATTCTCTGTAACCGCCCGAATTTATCGGTTGAAAGGTTTGTTTGGCAGGCTGTTTCTTTAAATAAGGGATTACCACTGTGACTGCCAAAAAGGCAATTACTGCTAAAACAATTATGCTGCCAAAAGACATTGCGGGTTTTTTCATTTTTTCCTCCTATTAAGCTCTTTTTGCTCCTGTGGGCATCTCGGCTCAAAGCCTCGATTGTCCTATGTCGCCATCGTAGTGCTCCGTGTCGGCCAAGCCGTCACATCCGCACCGGCTCACGCCCTTGGATGTGTAGCCGAATATACGCTCTGCAAACGCTGCATTGAAACGTGGGTATAAATTTGAGTGTTTGAAATACTGGCGTGGCCCAAAAGTTCCTGCACGACTCTTAAATCTGCCCCGTTTTCAAGAAGCTTTGTTGCAAAAGAATGGCGAAAAACGTGCGGAGTAACTTTTTTAGGTAATTGGATTGTATCAACAACCTGTTTAAGCGCTTTCCTTATACTTTGATTTTGAAGCCTGTAACCGTTGTAGTTAGTAAAAACAGGGCTGTCTGACCCTTTCGAAGCGTTTGGCGCAACAAGGGCAAAAACATTGGCAATATAATTTTGCAAAAGCGCCTTTGTTTTTTCGGGAATCAAGACTATGCGCTCTTTTGCGCCTTTACCAAACACCTTTATTTCATTTTGTTCCAAATTAAGATTTTCAAAATTAAGCCCCGAAAGTTCGCTTATCCTCATTCCTGAAACCCAAAGTAATTCAAGTATCACACGGTTTCTGTAACCTGACGGGGTTTCAATAGGTATATTTGTTAAAATATTTTCAATTTCATCGTTGGTTAGGAATTTTGGCAATTTTTTTGCTTGTTTCGGGACAATGACATTATCAATCGGGTTAAAATTCATCATTTCTTCGGAATATAAAAACTTATAAAAAGCTTTAACGGAAGCGATTTTTCGCGCTACGGTGGAACGATTGTAATTCATCTTCTGAATAAAATGTAAAAATTCGCTGAATTTTTTGTTTGAAACTTCAACAACATCAATGCTGTCAAGCCAGATTATAAAAGAATAAGTGTCTGAAATGTAAGCGCGAACGGTGTGCGTTGAAAAATTCCTTTCTTTTACAAGAAAAGTTTCGAACTCACTCAACAATCTCTTTGAATTTGAATTAACTGCCATGTTGCTATTTTAACTTTTTTTAATCATACAAAGCAAGTATTCTAAAATGTAAATAAAATTTGTATTATTATATATATTTCTCCCCTTTTATAGTAAAATACGTTGGTACCCATTTTGAGGCTTAATTGCAAAATAATTTTGAGAGTTTAGATAATTCCGAAACCACACTTCGCAAAAGTTCCGTGGTGCAAGAGCGCGCAGGGCTTGTTGCTGTGCATATGTATAAGCAATTTCTTGATTTTCAACAAATGAGCCATTTTTGCGCAGAAGCATTTTTAAAAATTATTGAAAATATGAGCGCTGTTGTGGATTATTTGAGGCAGTCTTTCACTGTACGCAACATACCTGTAAACAACGTCACATATGAAGTTGACTCAAGCAAAACGCTCGCACAAATTAACATTTTATGGCACACAATAAGTTTCACAACTCGTTTTAATAATTCCCCGAAGGCCTTGCCGCGCGCGACCACAGCGCCTTTATTCTGTGGAAGAATTTTCGCGCTGAACGGGCATTTTAACCAAATTATTAAAGACGCCGATGATTATGAGGGCCAAATGAAAGCTGTTTTAGATAACGAAGTAGCATCACTTTATATCCCGGCTGAAAAAAATCAAAGCGCAATTATAACAATCAGGCACAAGGATAATCAAGAATTTTTGGTTAATCAGGCTGATGCACCGAGAGAATTTTTACTTAAAGTAATTGAAATTATTTGCGCAGGCGGGCAATTCCACGAACAAATTAAAAATAAGTTTGATTTTTAGGCGTATGTGTTAGAACTTTTTTGTTAAAAGCGCATAAACATCATTAAAAACAATTAAAATCATTGCTACCATTAACATCATAAAGAAAATGGAGTTGATTTTTTCAAGTGTTTTTTCTTCAAATTTTCGGCCGCGGATTTTTTCCAGGAATAAAAACATCAAATGGCCGCCATCGACCGCTGGAATTGGCAAAAGATTAATTATGGCAAGGTTAACGCTAATAATCGCCGTGAGCAAAATACCG
>JAVBQM010000122.1:0-24365 GCA_031549065.1 Candidatus Gastranaerophilales bacterium
GATTGAAAACTCGGCGCTATAACCATCATAATGATTAAAAGCACAAGAAAGATGTCTGTGAGCGGTGTAATATTTATTTCGTTAAATGTTTGTCTTTTCATTTTACCTACCTGTTAGGAAGTTTAATTTTACCCCTGGAATTTTCTGTTTCCAGACTTTTGTGGTTGTCTTGTGGCCCTTCTTCAAGCTTGCGCTGGTCTTTTTTGCTCAAAGGTTCACCCGCAACGGTTAATTTTTCATAACCTGCGGCTTGGGCTGCGCGCATTATTTTCAAAATTTCGGAACTTTTAGCTTTTTCATCGGCTTTAACAACAACCTGTTTTTCTTCAAGTGTACCTTGAATTTCAGCCAATTTACCTTCAAGCGTTTCTTCTGTCAGCTTTTCGCCGTTTAAAAACAATTCACCGTTACGAGTTAAAGAAACAACCGCTTTTTTGTCCTCAACCGTAATTCCTGAATTGATTTCAGGAATAACTATGTTGTTATCAACCGATTGAAAACTCGGCGCTATAACCATCATAATGATTAAAAGCACAAGAAAGATGTCTGTCAGCGGTGTTATGTTGATTTCGTTAAATGTGGCTTTGCCGCCTGATGCGCTTGATGTTTTGATTGCCATTTTGCTGCCTTTTGTTACTACTTATATTTTGCCCGTCGGGCAAGTGCCTCTACAGAGCAATACTGCCTGTGTCAGATGAGATGCTTACTTCTTCATCAGAGTCAATAAAGCTCAAGAAAACAAGTTTGATTAGTTTAAAGTCGCTTTCGAAGCGAGTTACAACTGTTTGGAAGTAGTTATATAAAACTACCGCAACAATCGCAACGCCAAGACCGAAAGCTGTTGCTATCAAGGCTGAAGCGATACCTGTCGCAACCGCGGCTGATTGGTTTCCTTGTGTTGAAAGAGCTTGGAAGGTGTAGAGAATACCTACAACAGTACCGAACAATCCCAAGAACGGTGCAACACCGCCTATTGTACCCAAAATCGTCAGGCCTTTTTCAAGTTTTCTTGAAGCAAGGCTTGATGAAATATCATAAGCGCGTGAAAAACCTGCTTTTTGTTCAGTGTAGATTCTCAAACCCTCATCAACCATTTCACTGATGATGCCGCCAAGTTGAACAGAAATTCTTTGAGCGCCCGCAATGTTATTCTTCGCTAACGCCTTTTGAAGATTTTGAATAAACTCACCGATGTTTCTTTTGTTGCTTTGATAGTAGCTGAAACGGTTAATCGCAACCGCGATTGTCAAAATCGAGCAGATAACAATCGGCAAAAGTATCAGCCAATCGTTCTGAAATGATTTTAGTAAAAGTTCCATAATTTATTTCCTCTTTTTTTGTAATGTTATCTGTAGTTGGCACCAAGGACGTTATAGTCAAAGGTGAAGTCTATATCAATGCTGCTTCCTTTAAACTCGGGCGGCAATGGCGCAAACGGTGCCGTAAGCTCGATTGCGGCTTTAGCTGCCTGGTCTGCCAATGGTACGCCTGAAGATTTTGCAACATTTATTGAAAGCAATTTGCCATCGCGGGAAATTTTAAAGTAAACCACTACGCGCTTAGAACTGTCGCCCTTCGGCGGATTCCAATTGCGCTTAATTCTGCGCTCCAGTTCTCTCATATAAGGACCCCAATCCGGTTGGCGAATAGCGTCCACACCTGGCGCGCCCGCAGGATTTCCGGGGCTAGGGTTGCCTAAATTACCACTGCCAAAACCGCCCGATGAACCTTTTGAACCGGCGCCTCCTTTTGATGAACCGCCTGAGCTTGCACCGAGTTTAGGGCTTGGCATACCGCCGCCGCCTGTGCCTGTAGGTGAACTGCCCAAGGGTCTTGAACCACCGCTTGAAGCAGTGCCCGTGCCTTGAGACGGTGCTGTTCCGACAGGGCCTGAATTTTTAGGAACTTCAATACCAAACGGACTTTTCGGATTTTGAGAAAGTCTCGGCATTTGCGGCCTGGGGTTTTCATTGCTTGGCCTTACGGCAACAGGTGCCGGTTTTGGAGCCGATGGTGCCGGCGGCTGCAATTTTGCAGGCTGTGGTGCAGGTGTTGGTTTTGGAGCTTCAGCAACTCTTTGCGGCTGCTGAGTTGGTTTTTGAACTTGTTTTTGTGGTGCAGGGCTTGGAGAATGCGCTCTTTGTGGCGCCGGAGAAGGAGAAGGTTCTGAAACCTTCTTTCTGGGATCATGCTTTCCGCCTGCACGAGAATTAATATCCGCACGATTTTTAGTATTTTTATCAATAGGTGGCGCTTCTTTTGTCACAAGAACAAATTCAACATCCTTCGGCGCCATAGGGGGTTTGTTGAAAGCAAAAAGATTAATACCCAAAAGCATTAAAATAATAGTGACGAGCCAAATCACACCTAGTGTTACCGGGTGTAAAACGGTAGAAATTATGAAAGCTTTTTTAAGCGAGATTTTTTCATCATCCGCTAAAAACGGGTCGGGGAGTGTTTTTTGAACTCCGCCTTCTTTCAACTCGTCTTCGATATCAAATCTATTGCTAATTTGTCCCACTAATTTGTCCTGTGTGTATTTAAAATTAATTTAGTTTAAACCGCCGCGAAAAAAATCGCCCGACTTTCTAATAATCGTATCCGCTTGGAGCACCTATTGTGACAGGTTGGTCAAAATAAAGCTCAATTGCTGCATTTGACGGGATATCAACCGAATCTCCTCTAGAGCCGATAGATTTTACAAGGCCTAAACCTCCGCCAAGGGCTGTACCGTAAATAGCTCCTTTGCCAACACTCCCGCCCGCCATAGCGCCAAGAGCAGTGCCAAGAACTGCACCACCTGCAGCTCCGATTCCGGCATTTTTAGCATAATCTGTTGAAGAGCTTAGCTTTGTGCCGCCCTTTAACATACCCGTATTATCGTCTGTTTTAACCACCGCAGAAATCGGAATACGGAACCCTTGCGGTGTTGTTATTTGGTTGAACCTTACATAAACTTGCCCGTTAATGCCTGCTCTGCCTGCTTTTTTAACCATAACAACCGAACCCGTAACGGTGCTTCCCGCAGGAGCAATTGTTTTGCCGTTATAAGCAAAATCACCCGGCAAAACAGTATTAATAATATATCCGTTATAAAGAGTTTCGGAATTAATTGGTGATGTGGTCACAACAGTTGTTGTAATGCCCAAAGGAGCATAGATGATTGAGCCTTGCAGAGGGTTTTGTGCCTGAGTTTGAGCAGGAGTTGCAGGTATAGTTGTATAGTTATAATTAGAATCGGCAAGAACAGCGCTTTGAAGTGTAAAACACCCCAGCAAAACAAACGCAAAAAGGTTTCTTTTTTTCATAGTTGTATCCTCCGTTAATTTCACTCTACTCTATCTACAACGAAAAAGAAGTGATTTTGTTCAAACCTCAATACGATTATACATTAAAAAACAATTATTTAATAGGCTAAAGGTATGAATTTTCATCCAAAACAACGAAAACAGGTTCCGAACTTGAAATTGTTGTGTGCTTGCCAAATTCATAAACTCCTGATGGCACCCATTGCAATGCCCCTCTGGCCCAGCCGCCCTGACGATGAACTGACGTATTATAGCTTGCGGGCGGAGTAAGAGTGCCGCCAATTATTTTATCCCCGTTATGATAAATAGTGGCCTTAATTTCTTGTGTGTAACCGTTTGGTAAAACAACTTCCTTGATTTTTATACCTATTGCACCGTTAATTCCTTGCACGGGCAGTTTAAGAAAGTTCACATAACCCACAAAAATTGAATTTTTCGGAAAAATATTTTTATCGCCAAGCCAAACATCTGCCGGATTAACAAAATAAACAAAATCGTTTTCCTGGTAACCGTCAGTTGAAATTGGCTTTTTAGGGTAAACCATCACCATTGTACCCTTGGGAATTTCAACCCGTGAAAGAGAAACGTTGAGAGTCTCCGCCTGCACAAAGGCAACTACGGAAAACATAAACAAAATAGATAAAATAGTAAAAAAGAGTCTTTTCATAGTCATATTTTAGTATATAATGTCAACTATGAAATCGGCAAAAAAAATGAGAATAGCCAGTATTTTAACGGTTATTTTTTTATTCCTTGTTTTTGCGCTTTTTTGGGGTTCGGAAAAAGTTGCCAGACATTTTTTAAAAGCAGACAAAATTTCCAACCTTTTAAAAAATAAAACAGGGCTTGAGTTTCAGATAGAAAATTTAAAAATTAATGCAAAATTTGACTTGACCCTGGTTGCAGGTTTCAGCAATTTAGAAATCCTGACGCCCGAGAAGAAAGCTCTTTTAGAGGCCGGGGAATCAAGCTTTGAAATTAAAATTCTGCCCCTTATAACAAAAAAAATTGTACTTAAAAAACTGGACTCGGATTCTGTCAAATTAAATATTTTAAGGGACAAAGACGGAAAATTTGAATTTGAAAAATATTTTAACCCTGCAGGCAAGGCGCATTACTCCTTTGACCTTAAAAATGGTCGAATTGAGGTTAAAAATTATGAAATTAATTTGACCGATGAATTTTTAAATTCCGCAAGTATCGCCAAAGGTACAGATTTAACCGCCCAAAAAACAAAGGATTTGCTTGAACTAAAGACTAAAGGCACAATCAGCACTAAGAAAGACGATTCAAGTTACGAGATTGATTTAAAAACAAAGCTTCCTTACAAAAAATATCTGGCAAACAAAAATTTTAAATTTAACGTGAATTTAAAAAATCTTGATATTTCGCAGTATTCAGGCTATTTAAAAGATTTAAAGAACGCAAAAGGCATTTTTGATGTTCAAATTTTAACGGATGACAACAAAATTGACGCTGATATTAAAATAGAAAAGCTTGAAATTCCTGACAAAAAATTTAATGTAAAAGCCAACGGAGATTTGCAAATCAAAGCTCTGGCACTTTTAGAATCTGATTTTATTCAATTCGAAAGCTTTGGTTTAACGGGCAAAGGGATTGACATCACGGGTAAAGGCAAAATCCATGATTACAAAAACAAAAAACCGCAACTTGACCTTGAATTTAAAATAAAAGACACAAATGGCAAAAATACGATAGCGCTTTTGCCGGACCTTATTCCGACGCCTGAAGACTCTATTTTTAAATTGAAAAAATACGTCGCAGACGGAACTTTAAACGGTGAAATTACGGTCGGCGGAAGTGCGCCAAAGCCCGTTATTAAAGGAAAGGGAACTTATAAAGACGTTACCGTTTTAAACAAAAAACTTAAAATCCCCACTTCCTACGGCGACATCGAGTTTTTTGGCGACTGGGCCAGAATGGACGCGCGCGCCTTCGTAGAAAAAAACCAATACATTGATGTCAAAGGTGATTTCGGGCTTTACCGCAACCGCAAAGCCGACTTTGAAATTGTTTCAAACAAGAATGTTAATGTTAAAAACGCACAAATTCTCGTTTTGCCGATTCAAGACATTATAGGCTTTAAAACAGGGCCCGTGCCCGTTATGGACTTATCGGGCAATGGCACGATTAACCTTAAGACTTCCGGTGATAAACAAAGCGCTGTTTTATACGGATTTTTAGAATTTAAAGATGCACGCGCACTAATGCTTAACGGGTTCAACACGCCAATTGAAAACGTAAGCGGCAAAGTTCTTTTCAATGGAAGTAAAATTACATTCAATGGTATTAAAGGAAAATTAAACACGGCAGACCTCACAATTAACGGTAATGCAGATGTTTTGGGCAACGTTGAAATGGAATTTGTTTCCAAAAACTTAGATAACAAAGACATCTGGCGAATGATTAAAGATAATTTCGAACCTAAGTTGGCTAAAAACTATGCCATATTGGACAAAATTAAGTTTCAGGCTTCTGCAAAAATCGGTTTTAAACATAAATTCAACCCCGACGACCTTTACACCCCTGTAGAACCAAAAGATTTAGGCTTTTTTGGTAAAGCAGTCGGCGTAAATTCGCCAAATTCAGATGTTTATTTTAATTCAGGCGAAGTGGTGTTAAAAAATAACAGAGCTTATTTTAACAATGTCGATGCGAGACTTTTTAACGCTGATGTTCTTGCAAATTTCACAGTGGACAGGGTTTTTAACATTCCGCCTCAGCAAATTACAAACGGAAAAATTACCCTTAAAAACTTTGATGTTACGCAAATAAGTGACACGGCAAGACTAGCGAATGAAAGTGTACAAAAAATTCTTACAAATTTCAACAATTTTTCAGGTAAATTGAACGGAATTTTATTTATTACAAACAACAACCTATCCGGAAAGTTTGATTTAGACGGAATTGAAGCTGTTGATAAAAATAACATATCTGTAAAAATTAATTCCGGCCAGGTCGAAGTCAGGAACAACAAGCTGCTTTTAAACAGATTAAATATGAACTATGGCACAGTTCCTTTCTATCTAAACGCCAATGTTAACGATATTTATTCTAAAAACACGCCCTTTGACATTCGTTTTACAACCAGCCTTTCTGAAGAAAATGTGGACACGCTTGTTAACCCTTATCTTTCATATCCATTGAAAATCACAGGGGAAGTGGGTTTGAAGGGTATGCTAAAAGGAAGTTCTGATGATTACACTCTTTATTTAAGAACAGATTTAGACCCGCAAAATGATATTTCTTATATGGGCGCAAACCTCGGTGATAAGGAACTCAAGCGTGAAATTCGTTCTAATATTAATTTTAAGGGTAATGTTGCAAAAATTAATAATTTTGAATATTTAAAACATATAAGCTCGCAAAATAATAAGCTCACACCGGTGCCTGTTTTCAGGGCGTTTGGGGATATTATACGCACTAACAAAGATGATATTTCATTAAGGAATTTCAATATTAAAACTCAAAACCCTGCAACAGCAAGAATTTTTAACGTTATTTTCAAAAAATCAATTCTTAAGCAGGGGCAGTTTAGCTGTGATTTGGTTTTAAACGGGAATGCAAAAAATCTGCAAGCCCTTGGTAATATTAATTTTTCAGATATTAACATACCTCTATACAACACAAAAATTCAAAACGCGGTTATTGATTTTAAAAGAAATTTAATAAACGTAAACCTCACAGGTAAGGCATATGACTCTGATGTAAGCATTGTGTCTGAGATTCAAAATGAACTCAAACTTCCTGTGGTGGTGGAAAAAGTTGATATCACATCTCTCAAGGCTGATATCGGTAAAATAATTGATGAACTTTCAATAATAGGCGCCGGACCTAAGGGTGGTGTTGTCACATCAAAAGACCAGATTGTTTTCGGGCCTAACGACATAGTTATTAAAGAAGGCACCATAAGTGCGGCCGATGTTACAATGTACGACATTAAGGCAAAAAATTTCACAGGCAAATTCAATAACCCCTTGGGGTCATCTTTTAAATTTTACGACACCAGTTTTGATATTGCAGGCGGAAAAATCGTGTCTGAAGGCACTTTTGACTTTAACACAACAAAACTCACACTAAACTCTAAAATTCAAAACTGTGAAGCAAATGCTCTATCCCAAAGCTTTTTGGGCATTTCAAATCAAATTTTTGGCAGCACAAACGGCGAATTTTACATAACAGGAAGTAAGCTCAACACCCCAAGCGGCCTTAAAACAGTCGAGGCAAGGGCGAATTTCAATATCGATAACGGTAAAATGCCAAAACTCGGTTCGCTTGAATATCTTATCCGCGCGGGAAATGTTTATAAAAGCGGCATTTTCGGCCTTACAATTAATAATATAATTGAAGTTTTAATTCCTTATAAAACAGGAGATTTTTCACGAATTAAGGGTAATATGCTTGTTCAAAGCGGGGTAATCGAAAAACTCGAGATTTCATCTAAAGGCGAAAACCTCAGTATTTTTGTCCACGGTACTTATGATCTTGCTAATGATGCTGCCAATATCGAGGTTTTAGGAAGGTTATCTAAAAACGTTTCGAACCTGCTCGGGCCAATCGGGAATGCTTCTTTTAACAGCATTTTAGGTATTTTCGGCGGCAAGAAGAGCGCGGGCAATATAGAGGAAAATGAACTGATTCAAAATATTAACAAAATCCCGCTTATTGAAATTTCGCAAAATGATTATCGTATTTTCTCGGTTAAAATCGTGGGTGACTTGAACAAAGAGGGGTATGTTAAAACTTTCAACTGGTTGAACTAAATGTTATGATTTGACATAAGCCCGGGCTGGTTGTAGAATGTTGGCACTGAGAAGAGGAGCGATTCTTATTATGAAAAAGCTGGTCGCATTTTTATCAATATTATTTGCAAGTGTGCTTTGTACCGCTTGTATCAACAATTTTGCCATTCAAGAATTGAACAATAAAGCGCAAGAATACTTAGAAAAAGGCGATGTTTCAAGCGCAATTTGCAGACTGCAATCAAGCGTGGATTTAGACGGAAACATCTTTGAGACCCGTTATAATCTTGGGGTTGCATATATTAAAAACAGCGAATTTAAAAACGCGGTTGAACAGCTTGAAGCAGCAATAAAACTGAAAGACGCTGCGGATGTTTATTATTCGCTCGGCATAGCACATGAAGGCCTTGCAGCTGAAGCAGTTAAAGTCGAAGAACCGGAAGATGATGATGAAGCTACAGTTGCCACAGAACCCAAAGAACCGGAAGCAAAAGATATTGAAGCTGCAATTTCACATCTAAACGATGCGATTAAAGCATACGAAACATATTTGAAAAAGTCACTGGAAGCATCTGACAAAGAAGAAGTCTTGAAACAGATTGAATCTATTGAGCAAACGATTGGCGACTACCACGCAAAGCTCGGCGCAAAAAATCCAGAGTAGTTTATGCTGAGAGCTCCCGCCGTTAACTCGTTTTTTCTGTGGAATATTAACATTAAATTCTACGGTGTGGCAATTTTTTTCGCGCTGCTTGTCGGTTTGTGGGTAACTTATTTTATTGCAAAAAAATATTACCCTAAAATTAACGGGGATTTTCTTTTAGACTTGTTCCCGCCTGCTGTAATAGGCGGCATTTTGGGTGCAAGAATTTATTATGTTTTATTAAACCATCACTTTTATTTTCAACACCCCGCAGAAATAATCGCTATTTGGCATGGGGGAATTTCAATCCACGGCGCGATTTTGGGCGGACTTATCGCCGGAATAATTTATTGCAAACACGCGAAACAACCAATTTTGCCTTACGCTGATGTTATATCTTACGGGCTTATTTTAGGCCAGGCGATAGGCAGGTGGGGCAACTTCTTTAATCAAGAAGCTTTTGGCGCTCCCGTCGGGGCAGATTATCACCTGAGGCTCTTCATTGACAAGATATATCGACCTATGCAATTTAAAGACAGCGAGTTTTTCCACCCTACTTTTTTGTATGAAAGTATCGCAAATGTTATAATATTTTTGTTGCTTTTCTTTGTGGTGCGTCGTTTAGTGCAAAATAAAGAAGGGGTAATATTTTTCTCGTACTTAATTCTTTATTCAGTTGCAAGATTTTTTATTGAAGGTGTAAGAATTGACAGCGTATATAATATAGGGTCCATACCAATAGCAATGATAGCAAGCATCATCGCGGCAGTGGTCGGTGTTTTGGGACTTAGTGTAATTTATTTTAAGAGAGCAAAAAATGCTGATTGATTGCAATTTAATTTCATATTACAGCGTGGAAGAAGTTTTGCCCCACCCGCAATATCAAAGCGGCGAAAAAGCGGGTGAAAACCCGATTTATAAGTATTCTGCGCCCGCAAAAACTTACCCTATTTTAACGCTTGAAGAAGACATCCTTTTCAGTGACGGCCGCGGTATCAAAAAGGGATTCTATCAGACTGTTTTAAGCGATGATTGCAACTTTATTGTTCTTATAGAATCGGGGGCGGTTAAGGCGAAAATCCCCGTTGTTTCTATTGAGCAAAGAAAACACGTCGAACCGACTAAGCAAAAAGTTGAAAGAAAATGGCGAAAACCCCCGGAAGGCAAGCAATATAAACCGCCACAACCTCTAAAAAATAACAAAGGCGTAGACAAAAGCGATTTTATTTACCTGAAAGCTTCTATGTATTATGACGTCGACAATAACAGTTACATTTTAATTTACGAGCGTGGGAACACTAAGGCTGTTGGGGTGATTAAGAAATAAAAAAGCGACTCTGAAAAGAGCCGCTTCGTTTTTTAGAGAAATCTAAAAACCCATCATCATATTTTGGTCCACAAGCTGTTGGTGTTGAGCCACAGCTTGTTGATGTGCCTGCATTGCCATATCATCTTGAAGTTGTTGTTGAACTTGCAATGCCGCCAACTCTGCTTGCCCTTCGGGAGTTTTTAGATATTCATTATATTCTTTATTATTATTTTCGAGTTTTTTGAAAAAGTTTCTGACATTATCAAAAAAACTGGTTTTTGACTTCGGTTTTTCTTGGGTACTTTGGCTTGTTTCGAACGTATCTGTCTGCGCTGTGTTGTTATTGCCAAAGATAGATTGGCCCACGCCTGTCGGGCAGATAGTTTTTTCTTGAGGTCTGTAATATTCTTTTAATAAATCTTGTGCGGTAACAGGGCTGTCATCGCCACTGGACTTCTTCTGAAATTGCACTTTTGACTTCAATGCTTCAAGTTCATTTGCTGACATACTGTCTAAAACAGTGCTAACAGTCATTATTCTGCCTGATTTGTTGCCCCCGGCATTATTTTTAAGACCACTTTCATCTCTAATGATAGTTATAGGCCCTTTTGGTCCCATACCAATAATTTCCGACATAATCAAATTCCTTCCACAATTAATTTTATGTAAACTTCACTTATTTAAATAAAGAAAATCTACATTTAATTATTGTCTATTGTTCACAATTCGTAACAAAAAAGGCGGGGCAAGCCCCGCCTTTTAATAACTTTTGGACACTGATTACATCATGCCGCCCATACCCATGCCGCCCATATCAGGCATAGCAGGGGCTGATTTTTCCTCAGGAATTTCAATAACAGCCGCTTCAGTTGTAAGAAGCATTGAGGCCACAGAAGCCGCATTTTCCAAAGCCGATCTTGTAACCTTTGCAGGGTCAACAATTCCCGCTTTAAAAAGGTCGCCATATTGGTCAGCCAAAGCATCATAACCATAAGCGCCGCCTTCTTTTTTCACGTTTTCAACAACCACATCGCCTTTGGCGCCTGCGTTTTGAGCGATTAATTTCAACGGAATATCAAGTGCTGTTAACAAAATTTTATAGCCCACTTTTTCATCATCAGATGAGAAAGATTTATTTTGAAGTTCTTTTTCAAGAACCTGTTGCACTCTTACCAAAGCCACGCCGCCGCCGGGGACGATGCCTTCTTCTTGAGCCGCACGAGTTGCGTTTAGGGCATCTTCAATTCTTAATTTTGACTCTTTTAATTCAACTTCTGAAGCCGCACCAACTTCAATAACTGCAACACCGCCTGATAGCTTAGCTACGCGTTCTTGAAGTTTTTCTTTGTCGTATTCACTGTCTGATTGTTCAATTTGTTTTTTTATTAGCGCAACACGTTCTTCAACTTTAGATTTTGTCGCATTATCAACAACAATTGTGGTTTCATCCTTTGTAACAGTGACTCTGCGGGCTCTACCCATTTGTTGAACCGTTACGTTTTCAAGTTTGATTCCCAATTCTTCGGTGAACATTTCACCGCCTGTTAAAATCGCAATATCTTCAAGCATTGCTTTTCTTCTGTCGCCAAAGCCGGGGGCTTTAACCGCAACCGCTCTTAACACTTTTCTCATAGTGTTAACAACAAGTGTCGCAAGCGCTTCGCCTTCAACGTCTTCAGCAATCAGCAATAAGCCTTTGCCGTCACGCGCAACTTGCTCTAAAACAGGCACAAGTTCGGCAATAAGGTTGATTTTTTTGTTAACACAAAGAACGTAAGCATCATCAAGTGTTGCTTCCATACGCTCAGCATCAGTGATGAAATAAGGCGAAATGTAGCCTTTGTCAAACTGCATACCTTCAACGATTTTCTTATCTGTACCAAAAGTTTTACTTTCTTCAACCGTAATAACGCCTTCTGTGCCAACAGCTTCCATACAATCGGCAATCAAATCGCCAATGAATTTATCGTTGCCCGCTGAAATTGTCGCAACTTGAGCGCGCATTTCTTTAGAATCAACCGATTTTGACATATTTTTGATTTCTTTAACAGCCGCTTCGACTGCTTTTGAAATACCGCGTTTAATGCCCATTGGGTTTGCACCTGCTGTAAGGTTTTTAAGGCCTTCTCTAAAAACAGCTTGCGCCAAAACGCTTGCTGTTGTTGTGCCGTCACCTGCTACATCATTTGTTCTTGAAGCAACTTCTTTTAAAAGCTGCGCGCCTGCGTTTTCCAGGCCGCATTTAAGTTCAATTTCTTTTGCAATAGTCACACCGTCGTTCACGATTTGCGGCGCACCATATTTCTTTTCCAAAATAACATTTCTGCCTTTTGGCCCAAGGGTTACTTTCACTGCGTTTGCGACAGCGTCAACACCCTTTAATAAGGATTCCCTTGCATCTGTATCATATATAATTGTTTTTGCCATTTTTCTTCTCCTATCTAATCCTTAAGAAATCACCGCGAGCACGTCTCTCACAGGTAGAATTTTATATTCGACGTTGTCTACTTTAACGTCAGTGCCTGAATATTTTGCATACAAAATTACATCGCCGGCTTTAACATCCATTGGTTCTCTTTGGCCATTGTCAAGAACTCTGCCTTCGCCAACAGCAACTACTTCACCCTTTTGAGGTTTTTCTTTTGCACTGTCAGGAATAAAAATACCGCCTTGGGTTTTTTCGCCTTCTTCAATAACTTTGATAACAATCTTATCCATAAGTGGTTTAATTGCCATGATATCTCCCTTCTTTAATTACTCACAACCTAATTCTATTTGCGATTTTCACAATATTGTTTAATTTTAACAAAAAATTAATTATTAGCGCTAAATCGTATTAAAAATCTTATCGCCCGCATCACCAAGTCCGGGAACGATATAGCCTTTTTCGTTTAGAGAATCATCGATATTTGTCGTAATAATTTTAATCGGGCCAAAGTTGCTTCGAAGGTTTTTTATACCCTCGGGCGCCGCTAAAAGACAAACAAAAACGATGTTTTCAACGGGAACTCCCTTTTCAACATAAATTTTTATCGCATCAACGGCGGAATTTCCCGTTGCAAGCATAGGGTCTAAAACTAAAACGTGCGTGTTATTGGGGTTTTGGCCGATTCTGAAAGTTTTATTGTAATACCAAACAGGTTTCAACGTTTCTTCGCAGCGATACATTCCTAAGTGCTGCACTCTTGCAGTAGGAAGAATCTCTTGTGCCACATCACAAAAAGCAACACCTGCACGCAAAATCGGCGCCAAAATAATTTCAATGTCAGGATTCAAAACGTCTTGAACCATTTTACACAAAGGCGTTTCAACAACTCTTTTTGTTGTGGGCAAAAATCTTGTAGCCTCAAGAAAAAGGGCGTAGGACACTCTTCTCATCGCCGTTCTAAAGCTTTCACAATCATAATTTTTGTCTCTGATTGTAGCCAAATTATGTTGAATTACGGGATGATGAAGTGTGTAAACGTCTTGCATTTAAACCTCAAGGTTCACATAGACAGGTTTTTCAACACCGCCAATTT
Organism: Candidatus Gastranaerophilales bacterium; assembly: GCA_031549065.1. Lineage (GTDB taxonomy): Bacteria > Cyanobacteriota > Vampirovibrionia > Gastranaerophilales > Gastranaerophilaceae > JAVBQM01. Next base: position 13,545 of record JAVBQM010000122.1, read on the forward strand.
TTGAAATTTTATCAAGCGCGCTGCCTTCAACAGGCCCGTCCGTACAAATAATCATAATACTCAATTCATTTTCGCTGTGGCCTTTTTGCGCAACGCTCATGCGAGAAATGTTCACATTTTCATCACCCAAAACAGTTGCTACTTTTGCAATCATACCCGGCTGGTTCACGTGCGGCACAATAAGCATATGCTTTTCGGGTTTAATTTGAGTGTAGTAATCGTTAATTCTAATGATACGTTTGACTTGCCCTGCAATTACCGCGCCCGCAACGATTGCGCTTTCTTTTTCGCAATTTAATTTAACAAGAATTGAACCCACATAGTCTGTAGATTGGTGAGATTTCTTTGTTGTAACCTCAATGCCGCGTTTTTGCGCGATAAAAGGTGCGTTAACATAGTTCACATTTTCAACATGACCCGATAAAACACCTTTCAAAATAGCGATTTCAAGAGGTGAAACATCAAGATTCGCAAGGGTTCCTTTAACTTCAATTTCAATTGATTTAAGAGCGCCCGATGAAATTTGTTGAGCCAATTGAGAAATATTTTCGGCAATTTTCATATAATCTTTTACAGGCTCTAATTTTTCAGGTTTTAGCGAAGGAATATTCACTGCGCTTGTTGCGCTTCTACCTGATAAAACTTCAACCACTTGTTGTGCTACATCAATTGCAACATTCACCTGCGCCTCATCGGTGCTTGCTCCCAAATGCGGCGTTAAAATTGCATTTGAACCTAATTTAATCAAAGGGCAGGCAGAAATATTTTTCTCATCTTCAAAAACATCTATGGCGATACCGCCAACAGCGCCCGATTCAACCGCTTCAAACAAATCTTTCTCATTAACAATCCCGCCTCTGGCGCAATTTATTATACGAACAGATTTTTTCATTTTTGAAATAGTGTCTTTATTAATCATATTCGTGGTTTCTTTGGTTTTTGGAACATGAAGAGTTATAAAATCGCATTTTGGCCAGAAATCATCGAGGTTTTCACAATAATGTCCGCCAAATTTTTCAACCGTTTCTCTTGAAGTGTAGGGGTCAAAAACAAGAAGTTTCATGCCAAGCGCTAAACCCGCACGCGAAACATGTTGGCCGATTTTACCAAAGCCTATTACTCCAAGCGTTTTGGCGAAAACTTCTACACCTGTAAACTTTGAACGCTCCCATTTGCCTTCTTTAATTGAAACATTGGCGTCGGGAATATTGCGGGATAAAGACATCATTAACGCCAGAGCATGTTCTGCTGCCGCATGGGTATTGCCGTCAGGCGAATTTACAACTATAACACCGCCTGATGTCGCTGCGTTAAGGTCGATGTTGTCAACCCCTACGCCTGCACGGCCGATGATTTTAAGGTTTTTGCCCGCATCAATCACGGCTTGGGTTACTTTTGTTTGGCTTCGAACCAAAAGCGCATCATATCTGCCTATTACTCTCACCAGTTCGGCTTCGTCCATTGTGGGCAAGTTGTCAACTTCCGCCATAGTTGCCACAATATCAACTGCTGTTTGGTTAATTCCGTCTGTTATTAATACTTTTGCCATTTTTTATACTCCAACCACGCTCAATTTTTTTAATGTTGCGCCAAGCGATGCTAACGCCGTATAAACGTCTCTCTCGCTGACAAATCCGAGCGTACCCATTCTGAAAATTTTACCTTTCAAATCGTTTTGTCCGTCCGCTACAATAATGTTGTATTGGGTTTTAAGTGTTTTTCTAATGTCCGCAACACTCACACCCGCAGGCGGCAAGACCGACGTTATTGCCCAGCTTGCAATTTTTTCATCTTCAACAAAAAGTTTTAAGCCAAGTTCTTTAACGCCGTCGCGCAAAATTCTGGCGTTATTTTTATGACGCTCAAAAATCGCTTCTAAACCTTCTTCTCTTAACATCTTTAAAGCCGCTTGAAGTGCAACAATAAGGTTCACAGCCGGCGTCCAAGGGGTAGTGTCGTCATCATACGCCTTTTTCGCTTGTTTCCAGTTGAAATAGAAGTTCGGATACTCACATTTTTTATTCACTTCCCATGCTTTCTCACTTGCCGCAAGGAAAGCAAGGCCGGGTGGAATCATAAAGCCTTTTTGAGAACCCGAAACCAGAACGTCAATACCCCATTCATCCATAGGGCAATTAAGCGCACCCAGTGAAGTTATGCCGTCAACCACGCTTAAAGCACCATGGGCTTTAATAAGCGCCACAAGCTCTTTTAGGGGATTTGTTACACCCGTTGAAGTTTCATTATGGGTCAATGTCACAATTTTAATTTCTTTTTTAACATCAGCGTCCAATTTGGCTTTTAAAACAGCAGGGTCAATCGCTTCACCAAAAGGTACGGTTATTGTGTCTACATCGGCACCATAAGAGCAAGCAATTTTTGCCCACCTTTCACCGAAGTTACCGATAACAAGCGATAAAACCTTATCGCCACGGTTTAACAAATTACCCAGAGCACAATCCATAGCGCCTGTTCCTGATGAAGTTAAAATAAAAACATCATTTTTTGTTTGAAAAAGCCACCTCAGGCCTTCGTGGCAATCTTTCATAATCGCTGAAAACTCGGGGCTTCTATGGCCAATCGGGTGTTTTGCCATAGCAAGCAAAACGCTCTCAGGCACCGGCGTTGGGCCCGGAATCATTAAAAAATCTTTATCCTTCATTTCTTACCTTCCCTATAACTACGTAGCGCCGGGAACTTCCTTTTCAAAGTACCCCTGCGGGTAGTTGTAACTTTCTTTGAAACCCAGCCCTTTATACATTTTCACGGCGCTCTCATTTTCCAAATCAACGCTCGCATTTATTTCACTTAAATTTAAAAATCCTGATTTTACTGATTTTATGATATCTTCAAGCACCATTTTTAACATGATTTTTGAAAGCCCTTGCCCGCGATATTCAGGCAAAACACCCACAAGCGGAATGTTCCCTATAGTGTCCGCGGTGATATTAGCAAGGCAAAAACCGGCAAATTTGTTTTCGAAAAGCAAAACTTTCGAAGCAGAAGAGATAAATTTACCATAAACAGAATTTGTAATTTTCTCAGCAATATCGCGTGAACCTTCCACGGTTTTAAAACGCTCATCATAATGAACATCGCTTGAATTTTCAAAAGAAAGGTTAATGGCTTCCGCTAAATCTTCAAAATACATATCAGCGTAAGAAACTATTTTAAAACCAATCGGGAGGCCTATTGAAGGCATAATTTGAATTTCTCTTTGTTTTTGTCTGTCAGCAGGGTCAAAAACCATAACGCCCAAGTTAATGAACTTAAAGCCTAATTTTTCCAATTTCTCTTTGTATTTTTCTTGTTTACCGAGCATTGGATAACTTACAACGCGCGTGGTTCTTAAATCTGCGGTTAATTTCAAAAATTCTTTTGCAAGCGCTTGCGCTTTATTTTCAAGATCAACTTCACCGATAATGTGAATTATAAACAATTCCACTGCAAGGTTCTCGGCAAATGAATAAGCCAAAAAACCGGTAGGAATTTCATCTTCAAGCAAAACAATACACTGAATCAGCCCTTTTTCGAAATATTCAATAAATCCTTTATAATCAAGCGGGGGAATTTCAAATTTGTAATCTGTGGCGGAATTCTGGCAAAAGTCATTATACACCCCGCTAAAAATTTTAAAAAAATTGCCTGTTAACGGTTGTGTTTTATACATTCCGAATATCCTTAAATAATCTAAAGCCATGCCTTATTGCTCCATATGCGGCTTGTTGCTTATTCTACCATAAAAATTTGTGGTTTCAAATTTTAGACTTATGGGCGCTTGGTTCTTGAACAGGAACAAGCTTTTTATCTTTATCGATGTAGAATCTAAGATTGTCCATAACATCCTTGCCTTGCGAGGTTGTCAACTGAACATAGCAATTTTTCTTCTCTAGTGAACAATCGCCATATTTATAAGCCTTCAAAACAAGTTTGCCGTTTGAAGAGATATAAACGTTATTACCCAGAGATTTTGTGTCGAACCCGGAAGCAATTTCGCGTGCAAGTTCGTTGCTGTTTTCAATTTTGGACATATCAGTGCCGTCAAGAGCGCCTTCAACACTATATTGTACAAAATAAACAACTCCCTTTTTGCAGACAGCACCCCAATCTTGGAACTTGCTGATATCCCCTTTAGGATTAAGCAGATAAAACATAAGGAAAATCATAGAAGTTATGAAAAGTACGGTTAAAACTCTCGCTGTAACAAAGAAAATAGCACCCCCGGTCGCCCAGCGTTTTTGCATAGTGTTAAATTGTGTTGTATCTTCCCAGGTTTTGTTTTTCCATGCCCATTCGTTACCCATAACGCCGCAATAAATACTAAAACCTAAACAAAAAGGCAGAAAAACACCTAAAGAATTAAAAATGGAGGCAGCGCCATAAGCCAAAAACATGAAAAAAGTTAAATAAGATTTATTTCCAATACCCCAAATCCAGGTAAGGAAAAACGCGCCCCAGTTAAATTTTTTAATTTCATCAGGTAGAGAAACTTTCTCACAAACCTTATTTTCAATATTTTGCACTTCTTCTGTCATTTTTAACTCCTAATTTCTTATGCTCGCGCATTCAATACATATGGCTCATTTTACTTTTTTTGGTTTCAATATATCTTTCATTGTATTTATTGACTGACGGTTCAAAACTAACTCTCTCAAGGATTTCAAGCCCATAACCTTTTAGAGCTATAATCTTTTTAGGGTTGTTTGTAATAAGGTCAAATTTTTCATAACCAAGGTCGATTAAAATTTGCGCACCTGTGCCGTAATCGCGAAGGTCAGATTCAAACCCGAGCGCCACATTGGCTTCAATTGTGTCTTGTCCTTTATCTTGAAGGCAATAGGCTTTAAGTTTATTAATAAGCCCGATACCACGGCCTTCGTGGTCACAAAGATACACAAGTGCGCCTTTACCGTGGGCTTCTATCATTTCCAAAGATGTTTGAAGCTGTTGATTGCAATCACACTTTAAACTGTGGAAAATATCGCCCGTGAGGCATTCTGAGTGCATTCTAACCAGAGGAATTTTATCAGGGCAAGCATTTTTAACAAGGGCAACGTGTTCAACGCCTGTTGTTTCATCCATATAACCAATAATTTCAAATTCGCCAAACTTAGTAGGCAAAGGCGTTTTTACCATTCTTTTAACAGATTTTTCACGACACAAACGATATTTTATCAATTGTTCAACTGTAATAAATTTTAAATCATGTTTTTTGGTAAATTTGTGAAGGTCATCGCGGCGCGCCATTGTACCGTCTTCTTTCATAATTTCACAAATTACGGCAGACGGCGCAAGGCCTGCGAGGCAAGCTAAATCAACCCCTGCTTCAGTGTGGCCGACACGCGTTAAAACACCGCCTTCGCGCGCAATTAGGGGGAAAACGTGCCCGGGGGCGCGTAAATCAAGCGGTGTTGAAGTTGGATTAGTTATAATTTCAATGGTTTTTGCTCTGTCATACGCTGAAATTCCTGTTGTGACGCCGAATTTTGTATCGGCATCCACACTTTGTGTGAAAGCCGTTTTTTTAACATCCGTATTTTTCTCAACCATTGGCTCTAAACCCAATTGAGTAGCTGTTTTTTGAGTTATTGCAAGACAAATAAGCCCGCGGCACTCTTTTGCCATAAAATTAACCCATTCAGGTGCTGCAAAAGTAGCAGGCAAAACCAAATCGCCTTCGTTTTCGCGGCTTTCATCATCTGCCACAACAACAGGTTTGCCGAGTTTAAAATCTTCTATTGCTTCTTCAATTGTATTAAACAAAACCATGCTCCATTAAGAAATTCTCATCGATTTTAGGACTATTATCCTGCCCATTATTACTCTCTCGGGTAAATTTTTCAACATACTTGGCAATAATATCAACTTCAATGTTAACACGGGCACCAAGTTTAACACTTTCAAGCGTATGCGGGATAAGATTCACTTCAAAAAAGTTCTCGCCGACATCGCTGACCGTTAAACTTACACCATTAAGCGCAACAGAACCTTTTTTGACAATATATTTTGTATCAAATTCAAATCTTAAAACATTATCTTTGGTTGAGATTAAATTCGCTATACCGTCAACATGTCCTGATACAAAATGTCCCCCAAAACGTCCTTGCGCGCTCATAGCACGCTCTAGGTTGACACTTTCTCCTGCTTTTAGAGAGCCCAGGGTGGTCAGATTTAAAGTTTCGCTCATTACAAAAACCGTAAATTCACACGTGCCAAGTTCAGTCACAGTCTGGCAAACACCATCTATTGCAACTGAATCGCCAATTCTTAAATCGTTAAAACCTTCTGCTTCAACCCTTAGAGTCAGCCCGCTGCTTTGCTTTACAGCACTTTTAACAATTCCTTTTTTTTCAACCAATCCTGTGAACATGTTGCAATTATACTATAAATACGCTAAAATTCGCATATAGAAGATAGGAGAAACAACATTAGCGCAGAAAATTCTAAGGATTTACTAAACGAAAGAATCCGCGCCACAGATGTTCGTCTTATAGGCGATAACGGCGAAAATTACGGGACAATACCCACCAAAAAAGCTCTTGAGATGGCAAAAGAAAAGAATTTAGACCTTGTTGTCGTTTCCCCGAATCAATCTCCACCGGTAGCAAAAATTATAGACTACGGCAAATATCGTTACGAAACTGAAAAACGCGCCAAAGAGGCACGCAAAAAACAGCACACGGTTGATATTAAAGAAGTTAAAATGCGCTATAAAATCGACACGCACGATTACGAAGTACGCTTAAAAGCTGCCAAAAAGTTCACCGCAGCTGGAAATAAAGTAAAATTGGTAATTATGCTTCGCGGTCGTGAAATGCAACATAATAAGCTTGCAATTGCTTTGGCACAACGTTTTATAGATGACCTTGAAGGCGAAAATGTTGTTATTGAAAGACGTCCGCTTCTGGAAGGTCGTAACGTTATCGCAATTATTGCACCACCGAGCGCAAAGTAATCCATTCAAGCATTTCCCTTAAAGCCTTGCCGCGATGAGAAATTTCATTTTTCTCCTCATTGCTTAATTGGGCAATAGTGCAATAATAACCGTCGGGAATAAAAATCGGGTCATAGCCGAAACCGCGCTCTCCTTGCGGTTCTAAAGCAATTTTACCATGGCAAAAACCTTCAACGGTGTGTAAAACTTTACCGGCTTCATCACACAAAACCATTGCACAAACAAAGTATGCTGTACGGTTTTCAGTCGATTCCAAATTCTTCAAAACCTTTTCGATACGTTCATCATTTGTGGGGGCATATCTTGCACTTTTTAAGCCAGGTTCTCCGCCTAAAGCATCAATAAAAAGACCGGAATCATCCGCAAGAAAAAGCTTTCGCCCGCCATGCTCTATTCGCGAAGCAGCAACAGCCTTGATTTTGGCGTTTTCAACAAATGTTTTGCCATCTTCAACAGGGTCAAAACCAACTGATGGCAACACAAATTCAACTTTTGAAACATTTTTAACATCGCCTTTTGAAGCGGCGAAGGCCTGCGCAATTGAATTTATTTCGCCAACTTTATGTTCATTTCCCGAGGCAAAAACAATTTCCACGCCGCTATTCCCCAAAGCGCCTCTGGCGTTTAGAGAATTCTTTAATGGCCGCGGCCAGAGTTTCTTTATCAAAATCAGGCCAGTATGTTTTTAGAACTAAAATTTCGCTGTAGGCTATTTGCCACAACAAGAAATTGCTTATCCGTTTTTCGCCGCCTGTTCTAATTAAAAGGTCGGGGTCGGGAATATTTTTAGTGTAGAGATGTTGAGAGATAAGTTTTTCATCGATTTTATCTGCTTCAATTCCTTCAGCCACAATATTTTTAACTGCGCTTACAATCTCATTTCGCGCACCATAATTAAACGCGATTTGCAAATGAACGCCGCTATTGTTGTGCGTCTTTTTAGAAGCGGCAGATAAAGTAGCCTGCAGCTCTTTATTAAGTGTTCCCAAATCGCCTAAAAAACTTAAAACAACATTGCTTTTGTGGAGTTCTTCAAGTTCATTTTCAATGGTAGCAGCAAGAAGATTCATCAAAAAATCAACTTCTTCTTGTTTGCGGTTCCAATTTTCTGTTGAAAAAGCGTAAACTGTAAGATATTTTACCCCTAATTCAGCACATGCCTTCACGGCTCTTTTTAGCGCTTTCACGCCTTCTTTATGGCCGACTGCAGAGGGCATGAGTCTCTTTTTTGCCCAACGCCTGTTGCCGTCCATTATGATTGCAATATGTTTTAATTCCATAGTCAATATTATAGCACGAGCAAAACTCGTGCTATAATTCGTTAAACCATTTGTTCTTTATTAATGATGTTTTTGCGTACAACCATGCTGACAAACGCCATCTTTTATAGTGATATTATTCATAGTAAATGTTCTGTTATGGCTGTCCATAATGTTGCCGTTACCCACTTGGCCCCTGTTGTCGGTTACTTCTCCGTTGACATCGCCGCTGTTGCCTTGGGTGTTATTTATGCCTATTTGGTTTCCATATATGCCGTTGTTAGCTCTATTTCCATTGCCTTGATCGCCATTTTCACCAGAGTATTCAAATTGGTCCCCAGTACCGTCTTGAAGACTACCTTCCATAATACTTTCATAACATGTGCAATCACAGCCTTTTGCATTGTTGGAACTTGAACCTTTTATCGGGTTAGTGCCAAAAAGATTGAACGACGTTGTTAATTGATTCATTTATCCTCTCCTCCTGTTTATTCCTTTAATTTGATTTCTTCCTATATATTATATAAGTTGTGGTTTAGGCATACTATTGTCTTTTTGCTAAGGTTGGTTTACAAAAATTTACACAAAAGGCATAACAGTGTTGTTGCACAAAAAAATACACCCCTTGCTTTTTTGGCTTGGAGTGTATTTTGTTTTATTCTTTGCGATCTATCAGCTATTCTATGATTTCTTCTTCGGTTTCTTTTTGGGTTTCTGATCCGGTGCTTCCGCCTGTGTCGCCTGCACCGCCTGCATTGCCCGTATCACCACCGGCGTTACCGGAGTTGCCGCCCGATGTATCTGTGTTACCTGTATCGCCGCCTGTGTTACCCGAGTTACCTGAGTCGCCACCGGTGTTGCCTGAGTCGCCGCTTGATTCACCTGCATCGCCTGAATCGCCTGCATTACCTGTGTTGCCCGTATTACCTGTGTCTGCACTTTCTGAGTCATCAGAGCCGACATCCGGATTGTCATCGCAATTTTCTGTTTCATCAGGGATTTCTTCCCCGCCTGAATTATCAGGAACATCGATATCATCTTCATAGTCCTGGTTTGTGTCAGGTATGTCAGTGTTATCTGAATCGTCCGGAATATCAATCGGGTCTTCATAGTCTTGTTCTGTGTCAGGTATTTCCGTACCGCTTGGTTCAACAGGTGTTGGCTCAACCGGTGAAGGTTCTATGCTTGGTTCAGGTTCAAGTTGTGCCGGTTCAATATCAGGGTCTACAATCGGGTCCGGATCACAAGGTTCAACTTCTGGAGTTGGCTCAACCGGTGAAGGTTCGATTGGTGAAGGCTCTACCGGTGATGGTTCGATTGGAGAAGGCTCTACCGGTGATGGTTCGATTGGTGAAGGCTCAACCGGTGATGGTTCTATTGGTGAAGGTTCGATTGGTGATGGTTCGATTGGTGAAGGTTCAACCGGTGATGGTTCGATTGGAGAAGGTTCTACCGGTGATGGTTCGATTGGTGAAGGCTCAACCGGTGATGGTTCGATTGGTGAAGGTTCGATTGGTGAAGGTTCGATTGGAGAAGGTTCAACAGTTATTTTATCCGGGCAAGGTTTTTGTTTTGCCGGTGTACAGTCACCATCACAATCACAATCTTTTATAATCGTATTGTTGACAACAATTGTTTTATTATGGCTGTCCATAATGTTGCCGTTACCAACTTGGCCGCTGTTATTGCTAACATCTCCGTTTATATCGCCGCTGTTTCCTTGGGTGTTGTTGCTGCCTGTTTGGTCTCCGTATACACCGGTGTTAGATCTGTTATTATCGCCTTGAACAGCGTTATTTCCTGCCATAAATTGGAACATGTTTGTAAAGAAGTTCATGATTTTATCGAACAATGCTGACTGTGAAGAATTTTGACTGTAGCATTCTCCCTTGTTTTGACCGTGGTTATAAGTTTGGAATTTGCATTGGTCACCGATGTCATCTGTGCTGGTGTAGCCATCGCCCATGATACTCGTGTCGCATGTACATTTTTGGCTGTCTTTTGTGCTGCTTGATGTTGCATCTTTTGTGGAATTGATACCAAAAAGACTATTCAGCAATGTTGTTAGTAGGTTCATTTGTCATCTCCTTCTATTTTTATTATTTTGTCACTTTAAGTTATGCTTATGGGTACGGCTGTATTGAAATTTTCACACATATTAGCCATGTCGGAAGGTTTTCAAATAACTTTAGTTTTCTATATTAGATTTGTTACAAAAGTTAATATGAGTTACAAATGTAGCAGTAGTGTTCTCTCAAAAAAATACACCCCTTGCTTTTTGCTTAGGGTGTATCTTTTATTTTATTCTTTGCGGTCTATCAGTTACTCTGTGATTTCTTCTTCATGTTCTTTTTTAAGTTTTGGTTCAGAGCCGCTGTCTGAGTCGCTTGATCTGTCTGCGCCGCCTGAGCTGCCTGTGTTACCTGAGTCGCCGCTTGATTTGCCTGCGTCGCTTGAGCCGCCTGTATTACCTGCGTTACCTGAGTCGCTTGATTTACCCGCGTCGTCGCTTGATTTGCCTGCGTCGCTTGAGCCGCCTGTATTACCTGCGTTACCTGAGTCGCTTGATTTACCCGCGTCGTCGCTTGATTTGCCTGCGTCGCTTGA
>JAVBQM010000060.1:0-11772 GCA_031549065.1 Candidatus Gastranaerophilales bacterium
GATATAATTTTAAAAAATATCTTTTAACTTGCTTTATTATACTCATGATCTGGTTGGGATTATCAGCACTACAATATGTCAGTATAAATTTTGCCAATTTTCTCCTTTGGGATGGAACAAACTTTGTTGAATATATGAGAATAATAGTGCCATCTATAAATCAAGGAAAAATAAGTTTAACTATGAATTTCAAGACGCTTATTTTTTTATTGCCTTATTTTTTCGTTAATGTTTACTGTTACTACGTAATTGCCCATTTAATAGGCAGACTTTTCACGGCAGAAGAATTTGAAAAAATAATTGCAAATAAAGGGGGAATGGCGGAAAACTAATGGCGGAAATTACGTACCAAAGTGCAGTTGAGCAAATAAAAAACAGTCTTGATATAGTCGAAGTTATATCACGTCACGTTGTGTTGAAAAAATCCGGACATAATTTTATGGGTCTTTGCCCTTTCCACAATGAAAAAACCCCTTCTTTTACCGTGACCCCTTCGCGTCAGATTTTTAAATGTTTCGGCTGCGGCGAAGGCGGCGATGTTTTCTCGTTTTTGATGAAATTTCATAACCAAAATTTTAACGAAGTTGTAAAAGAACAGGCCGACGCACTTGGAATTGACCTTCCTTCAAATTTTGACGGCAAAAAGAGCGAGCAAAATAAAAAAGAGAAAGATGTTCTTTTAAAGGCGATGAACTCTGCGATGAAGTTTTACCACAATAACCTTCTTGAAAACAAAGGGGCGCTTGAATATTTAGAAAAAAGAGGGGTGGGTGAAATCGCGGTTTCAAAATTCCGTCTCGGTTTAGCGCCAAATTCCCAAAACGCCCTTCGCGATGCGTTAAAAAAAGATTTTACAAACGAAGAAATGTTCAAAGCAGGCTTAGTTTATGAAAAAAACGGAGATTATTCTGACAGGTTCAGAAACAGAATAATCATACCGATTTTTGATGTATCCGATGCCACAATAGCCTTTGGTGCGAGAGCTATTGTCGACGGGCAAAACCCTAAATATTTAAATTCGCCGGATTCAACAATTTATAATAAAAGTTCCGTCCTCTATGGTCTTAATTCCGCTAAAGACGCCATAAAAGAGGAAGATTCCGTTATTATTATGGAAGGTTATTTTGATGTTATCGCAGCGCAGGTGAATGGCGTGAAAAACACCGTGGCATCTTGCGGAACAGCCTTAACGCCGCAACACATAAAACTTTTATCACGTTTTACGCAATCAAGAAGAATATACCTTGCTTTTGATTCAGACGGCGCCGGTAAAAAAGCCACACAAGCGGGCGGCGAAGTTATTAAACAGATTTTCCAAAACCTGGGCGATATTAAACAATATGATTCCAGTTTTTCAAATGTTTCCAATTCGGTTTGCGAAATCCGTGTGGTAAGCCAAATTGGCGGCAAAGACCCTGATGAATTTATTCAGGAATTTGGGGCCGAAGAATATAAAAAACAAGTGGCAAAAGCACCATTATTCCTTGACTATCAACTTAAACAAGTATATAACCAAGCGCCTTCAAGCCCGACGCCTCAAGAAAAAAGCACGCTCGTAGTCCAGATAGCCGAGATTTTGAAAGAAATTAAAAATTCTGTGATTTTGGCCGATTACATAAAGGACGCCGCTTTTAAACTGAAAGTTGAAGAAAATATCCTAAAACGTCAGGTTCAGCAACAACAGAGCCGTCAAGATTATCACTACGAAGCCGAAAATGTAACAAATTATGAAGATGAAACCATAAAAAAAGGCGAAATAAAGGGGATAAATTCTTCCGCAAAAGCGCAGTACACGCGTATGGAAGCAAACCTTGTAAAGCTCGCTCTGGTGGCGAATACGCCCGAAAAGAAAGCGTATTATGAACAATTAATCAAAGCTTATGAACCTCAAAACGAGCTCAATGCCAAGATTATCCACACGATTGACAAATCGTTATGCGGGGTAAATAATGTTAGTGAACTAGCAAAAAAAATTTTTTTGGAGTTTTGTAGTGATAGAATAGTCCAGAAAGAAATAACTGATTTAATATACTCTGCCTCAGAATTTGAGCAAATGAAATATGATGATTATATACAAGCATTGCACGAGACTTTTGACAAGCTTAGCAACATCAAAAAAGAGATAATTAAAGAAGAGATTCGAAGCAAATTCAAAAATTCAGAAATTTCCGAAGAAGAGAAAATTGAAATCTCCAAGGAAGTTAATGAAAAATTCCGACAACCACAATAATGGAGCACATTCTAAATGAGCAGAAAAAGAAACTCAGATGACTCAATGATAAGCGTAGTAGACAAAACTCCCCAAACACCCGAAGACGACAACTTTTATGAAAGCACAGGCCTTGAAACAGATAATATTTCAAATATTATCAGAAGCCAAGGAATGATGAGCCTTGAAGGTAGTCTTGGACAAACTTTCTTCGATTCTAAAGAAGATGACGAAGTTCAGGATATGAGCGTTCCGCGCGGCGTTTCAGTTGACGACCCGGTGAGAATGTATTTGCGCGAAATCGGCCGCATTAAACTTTTGACGGCTGATGAAGAAATTGATTTAGCCAGAAAAATCGTTGCCGGCGGCAATTTAGGCGCTGTTGCGAAAAGAAAACTGGTTCAAGCGAACTTGAGGCTTGTTGTTTCAATCGCCAAAAAATATGTTGGCCGCGGAATGTTGTTCCTTGACCTTATTCAAGAAGGAAACCTCGGTTTAATTCGTGCCGCTGAAAAGTTCGACCACGAGCGTGGTTACAAGTTTTCAACTTATGCGACTTGGTGGATCAGACAAGCAATCACTCGCGCAATTGCAGATCAAGCCAGAACAATCAGAATTCCTGTTCATATGGTTGAGACAATTAACAAATTGAAAAAAGTTACAAGAAAATTAGCGCAAGAACTTGCAAGAAAGCCCACCGAAGAAGAACTTTCAGTTGAAATGGGTATTTCAATTAACAAACTTCGCGAAATTATTAAAGTTGCACAAGAGCCTCTTTCGCTTGAAACCCCAGTGGGTAAAGAAGAAGATTCACGCCTCGGCGATTTCATTGAAGATAAAGACGCTGACGCTCCTGTTAAAACCGTTGCGCATGAACTTTTAAGAGAAGATCTTGCTGAAGTTTTAGGCAGTCTTTCGCCTCGCGAACGTGACGTTCTAAGATTACGTTTCGGTATGGATGACGGTCGTCAAAGAACTTTGGAAGAAGTTGGCCAATTGTTTGGCGTAACGCGCGAGCGTATTCGTCAAATCGAAGCTAAAGCGCTTCGCAAATTGCGTCACCCTAACCGTTCAAAACGTTTAAAAGAATATATTGAAGTTTAAAAAATCGCCCTTCGGGGCGATTTTAGTTTATAGACTCTTAAAATACCCTTCAAGGGCGCTGGCTATACCTTTGGCAATTTTATTTTGGAACTCATCATCTTTAAGCATTTTGGCTTCCCAAGGGTGAATTACATAGCCCGTTTCTACAAGTACACTCAACATTTCGGTAGGGCGCGTAAGGGCAAAGGAGGCATAATTAACGCCGTCATCTTTAAAACCTGTTGCACTTAAAAGGCTTTTTTGTAAAACATTTGCAAGCGGTTTTGATTGTTTATTGTAAAAATAGACCCCTACACCATGTTTTTTCTCATAATCTTTAGGATTTGCAAGAGAATTGGCGTGAATGCTCAAAAGTACAATTGCATCTTTATCTTTTGCAAAATCAATGCGTTTATAAAGGTCGACATATTCATCTTTATCGCGCGTTAAATAAACTTTTGCGCCCGAACCTTCAAGTTCTTTTTCAAGTTTTTTGGTTATTTGAAAATTAAGGTTTTTTTCGATAATCCCGTTTGCGCAAGCCCCAGGTTCAGAGCCCCCATGGCCGGGGTCGAGCACAATTTTTAACCCTTTAAGAGGCTGTTCTTTATTAATCTCGGGCATCTTCCTTATTTTTAAAGTTAAGTTATCGCCGTTTTTTTCAACTTCATAACCCAGCAAAGGTTGCTTTGGAAGAAAAGCGAACGCGAGCGTTGATTTGTCGATTTTGCCCATTTTAAAAATGTCGCTTTTTTTGGGTTTAATTGATTTTTCCATATTAAACAAGCTAAAAATCAGCCCTTCGCTTGTTTCAAGAGTTTGATAAACAGGCACTTCGTTGCTAAACTTGATTTTTAAAGTATAAAATTCACTGTTATCTTTAATTTTGTATTTTTTCAAAACATATCTTGGCAAAGGAACAAAACCCGCTTCTTCGACATATTGTTTTTCGATAAAATATGGGGCGCCGTTGCCTAAATCTACTTTATAAAAATCGCCGTATGTTCCTATATTGTAAAGAAAAACTCCTTTTTTAAGGTGCGTGAAACGATCGGCATTTGTGTTGTTTGCAATTCTAATAGGCGCTCTGTCGCTCATTGTTCTTAGCGCAGGGACAACATCGTTTATCGCAAAAGCTGCATTTACGCCAAATAAAAACAAAATTAGTGCAAGTAAAATCCTCATTAAGCAATTTTACCATGGAAAAAGGGCATGTAAACTAGACTATACGCTCTTCTCTATAGATTTTTTTCATCTTTACTTCGTGTTCGACGCTCTCTAAATATTGCTTGAAAAGCTTGTGATAAGTTTGCCCGATTGATTCAAAGCGGTCTCTGATTAATGCCGGAGTTTCGATGTCGGTTTTTTTCAAGTATTTATCTGCGATAGCAATTTTATAATTTTTATCCAATTGAAGCGGTTCAAATTCTTTCTTTTTATCTTTTTTTCTTATTTCTATAAATTGTGCGGCCTCTTCAACGCTCAAACTACTTTTTTCTCTAAATGCTTTTTCGAATTCGCTTCTGTTAATTCTTAAATCAGACCAGTGGATAATTGTGTTACGGCCAGGGTCCGCGATATTGTCTCTTATGTTTTCAGCTATTAGTGCAACAAGTTCGCCCCCTGTTATTCTGCCTACTTTTACGTCAGATAAATCCTCTGATACGCCGTCGAAAACTTTGAATATGTCAAAATTGTTTGAACCGTCTTTTAAGCCCCCGCGTATGATTGAAGATTGAAGCCCCACAATATCGACATCTTCTTGCCCGTTAATTTTTAAAATGGCACTTTTAACGCTTGTGGTTAAGAAGTTTGCAAGAGTGCTGTTTGCGCTTCTTACGTTTGCTTTATAATCAAAAGAATGAAGCCCGGGCGACGGGTCTAAAATCCTTAAAAGGGGTTTGTGGTCTTTGCTGTAATTTCTCATAAGCATTCTAAAGAGCGAATTTTGTTTCCAACCTTCCTCCTCTTCAAGTCTGTATTGGTCGGAAGCGTATGTGCGCGATTCTCTTTCTTCAATTTCTCCGTCATCGCCAATGATTAACGAAATTGATTTTACAATGTCGTTGTCCATGCCTAATGAAGAAATTGTTGTGCCGCTGCCTTCACCTCTTAATTTTGTTGATGTGACAATGTCATGTTTATGGGCATCTAAAATTTCTGTTATTCCGGGAACCTCGTCGCGCACAAGTTTTGAAAGTTTTGTGCCCATATGTGAAGATAAAATTACAATTCCTTGCGGGTGCTGAGTTTTGAAATCTTCAACCTCTTTTTTTATCGCGGCAATTGTGCCCCTTATTTCGGCTGCACCCATTTTTGAATCTTTTTTATTGGTGTTATCGTAAAATTCTGTTCCTTGAATTAACCCGGGGTTATAAAAATCCATTGCCGGGATAACCGCCCCTAAAACCATTAAATGATGCTTCCTTTCGGGGTCTTTGTTATCAGGAATTTCATATATTTTCTTTGTTGTGAAATGAGGGTTTTCTTTCGAAAGTTCTTTTTTCAAAAATGGCGATTTTTCAAAGTCGACGTTTGTAATTACCGTTGTTAAGCCTTTGATTGAACCTAAAAGCCCATAAAGCATTTTATCGCCGCCGTCGTAACAGTGGTTGCCCGGAGTGTAAAGGGCATCAAAGTTTGCTTCTAAATTGCCGCCCTCATCTTCTGCGCCTTTTTTCTTCGCAGCTTCATTTAATTCAAAACAGCCTGTGTTTGCAACTTTTTTAATTTTTTGAATTAACAATTGAAGAAAATCTCTTTGGACTTCCCCGTTCCTTTTTTCAGGATAGCTCATCCAGCCTGTTTTTGAAGGGTTAATGAAAAAATCTCCTGCGTTAATGTAGAGGTTCAAGGTGCTTTCTTTTTCCGCTTTTTTGAAAATATCCTTACCATTTTGCTTAATTGCATTATAAAAATCGGGAAGATTATTTAGAGTTCCGTGATTGTCGGAATTTTCGACAATATTAACCCGGGCTCCTTTGAAGTTTAAATTATTAGAAAAGTTACCAGAAACACGCATGATTTCTACCCGACCAACTTTATATCAAAACGTTCTGCTTCGTCGCTTGTTGCTTCTGCTTTTTCTCCGTTAATTTTTATTTCTTCGCAAATACAAGCCTCTCTGTACGCTTCCATAATTTTGCTTTGGATGGTCTTTGCGTAATTTTCTCTGCGCAATGCTGTGGCGATTTTTTCAACACCTTTAATGTCCCAATCATCGTGAAAATTTAATGTTTGGCCGGTTGGAACTGATACGCTTATGCTTTTGCCGTTATATTTAGTCGCTATTAAAAGGTCCACATAGCCCCAAAAAATCACTCCCCCCGCGCTATCGTATTTGGAATACCCAACACTTACCGTATCATCAGGAGCTAAACATTTATTTAAAACCGGGCTTGTTTCAATTAATTCAGCCAGTTTTTCTTTTGCTTCTTTAGAAGGGTGTTCAACGCCAAAGGTGGTCCAATCAGGGCGGTTATACGCACCCAACTTTGCACAAAAATTCGGGCTGTTTTGACGAACATGATTGATTGCATTAACTTTCATCTTCCCTCTCTCAAATTTTACTGCTTATGTTAACTATTATGAATATAAACAGTTGACTTCTACAATCTACCCGACTAAATTTAGGTCAAATTTCTCAGCTGGCTTTTTACCGTATTCTGCCTCTAATTGCGCTTTATAGGCGTTCAATTTTTCTTCAATACAAGCCTTTCTGTATGCTGTCATTATTTTGTCTTGAAGATTCTCAGCAAAATCAGGTTTTTCTAATTCTGCGGCAACTTGTCCAACACTGTCCATGTCCCAGTCTTTTTCTCCTTGATAGTATCTTTTTGTTTCAACTGGGATTTCCACCCTTATTTTTTTACCACCATATTTGGTTCCAATTGAAAGAGTTAAGTTTTCCCAAGAGTTCTTTCCCCAAGAACCGTTAGTTCCGGGATAGCTCACATCTATGTAATCATTAGTAGCCAAACATTTATCTAAGACTTGGCTCGTTTTAATTAATTCGGCCAATCTTGAATCTGCCTTTGCAGAAGGGAAACCAACGCCTTCAATGGCAGAACCTGGCCCATTGTAGCTGCCCAGTCTTGCACAAAAATTGCGGCTATTCTGGTTAATAGAGTTAATTGTGCTAAGTTTCATTTTTCTCTCCTTTTTTGGTTTATCTGTTTGTATTAATTACCGTGAATGCATAAATTTGACCTTTTATAGGCCTTTTGCAAACAAATGTAACAAACTCAATTTAGAAGTATGAAACTAATTTTCTTTTTTTGATTTTTTTACCGGAGCGGTTTCTTCGGGTTCGGTGGCTTCTTCTTCATCCTCAACCGGCTCTTCTGAATCTGCTATTTCCGCTTCTTCATCGTCTTCGGTTTCTTCAACAGAAGCTGTGATTTCGGCCTTAACATCGGCTATTTCTTCTGCGATACCTTCCACAATTTCTTCGGAAATTTCTTTTGAAATCTCTTCGGCTAAAGCTTGTGCGCGTTCTTCAATTATTTCTTCAAGCTCAAGCACGATTTCTTCCGCCTTGACTTGTGTTTTTTCGGCTTGTTTTTTAATGGCTTCATCAATTTCTTCGTCGGTTTTTGGGCGAACAACAGGAATTGAAATGTTTAAAATAGTTTTATCTTCAACTGCATCAATTTGCAATTCAAAACTTTCTTCGTCAATTTCCATATACTTTGAAATGCAAGTGATCATTTCGTCTTTCATCATTTGCAAAGCACGTTCCGAAAAACCAACTCTGTCTTGACTTAAGATAGTTTTCAGCCTGCTTATTGCAACTTCTTTTGTTTGTTCTTCGACGGCTTGCGGAGCAAAAAAGCTCAAAACTTTGTTGTACAAATCTGAGAAAATATCTTTCATGCCTTCTTTTTTACTCATTATCTATTTACCCGCTTTCCTGGAGAAAAACTTTTTGATTTTTTCCACAATGTTTTTCGGTTCATTAATGTCTAAAAACGGCACTTCTTCGCCCAAAATTCTTCTTGCAACGTTTTTGTAAGCAGTTCCTGCAAGTGATTTTTCATCATTTACGATAGGCTCACCTTTGTTTGTTGAAGTGATAACGCCCGTATCTTCAGGAATTACACCGATAAGCTCGGCTCTTAAAATCTCGACAACATCATCAACGCTCATCATGTCTTGGTTTTTAACCAAGCTTGGACGCACGCGGTTAACCAGAAGACGATATTTTTCAATTTCTTCTTTTGCTTCTAAAAGCCCTATGATTCTATCGGCGTCCCTTATTGCGCTCATTTCAGGTGTTGTAACAACAATTGCTTCTTTAGCGCCTGCGGTTGCATTTTGGAACCCTTGTTCAATACCTGCGGGACAATCAAGCAATATGAAATCGAATTCTTTTTTAAGTTCCCAGCAAATATCTTGCAATTGTTCGGCTGATACTGCCGATTTATCGCGCGTTTGTGCCGCAGCAAGAAGACATAAATTCGGGCTTTTTTTATCTTTTACAAGTGCTTGCTTTAATTTGCAGCGTTCTTCGACAACGTCAACGATTGTATATACAATGCGGTTTTCAAGCCCTAAAAGTAAATCAAGGTTTCTAAGACCGATGTCTGTATCGATTAAAACAACTTTATTGCCGCCTTTAGCAAGGGCCGTGCCGATGTTTGCCGATGTTGTGGTTTTCCCAACGCCGCCTTTACCGGAAGTTATTACTATAACTCTGCCTTTGCCTTCTTCGCCTTTGTCTTTTTTAGTTTTCGCTGCGGCTTTGGCTGCGGCTTCTTTTTTTTCAGGTTTTTTTTCTTTTTTGTCTTCTTCAGGCGAAACTTCTTCTTTTGTCGTCTCTTCCTCGACTTCAGTTTCTTCTACTGTTTCCTCGGTGGTTTCTTGCTCTTCAGTGGCTTCATCGCCAACTTCTTCAACCACTTCAACTTCAGTTTCAGCGCTTTCATCAATTTCGGGGTTAGTATTTTCTTCTGTCATTTTATATTCCCTTTTTAATTCATTTTGTATAAAACTATGCCGCCGTCTTCAAGACGCGCTTCTTCGGGTGTGAAAGTCGAAGATTTCACAATATAGGGTATATTTGAGCCGTCAGGGCGGCGAGAGTAGCAATTTGCAATACGCAATTGCACCGCATTCATTTTTAATGCTCTTATTTTTGCATCGCGGTTTCCGGTTGAGCCTGCATGTGCGACAGAACCTAAAACACCCCAAACCGTGATATCCCCGCTTGCTTTAATTTCGCTTCCCGGGTGGCAATCGCCTATTATTATAACGTTTCCGTCATATTCTAAAACTTGTCCGCTGCGCAATGTTTGGGTGACATAAATTGTTTGCTTCGCGTCAATTACAACGGGTTCATCAGTTGGCAGTCCGAAAAAATCCACCTGTTCTTCTTCATGTTCTGTTTCCGGTGCTTTTGTGTAAACGCCTACATATTGGCCGTCTTCCGTGTTTAGCGTTTCAGTGATTGCGGCTTCTGTGGGGACTTCTTCTTTAGCTTCCGCTTCTTTGATAATTTCTTGCATAAAATCAAGGTTTGTAGCATTTTCAAAAGCATTTTTTGCGGTTTGTTGAATTGCCTCTTCAATGTTTATTTCTTGTGAATCTTGGCGGGGCAAATCTTTTTCTTCAAACTCGGGTTCAGGTGTAAATTCAGGGGTTTTTCTAGTGTAAAATCCTTCCGCGGCAACTTCTTGTGCAAAAACATTACCTTGAACAATATTTTCCAAAACTTGCGCTTTTGAACTTGATTCAGGTGCTGGCGTAAACCCTGCTTGAAATTCCGGGATAACCATTTTGTGTTCTTCAACTTGCGTCGCTCCGGCAAGACTAACATTTAATTTTAGCGCCGCGCAGGTTCCTTGCATTTCTTCTGAAGTTGTTTCGATTTTACCCAGATATGAGCCGAAACTTTCAACAAGGCTTCTTATGCTAAGCAATTGAGACTCGCTTAAAACCGTATCTTTAAATTTTAAATTAATTGTTTTGTTTGAAGCGCCGGGTATTTCGAGTGCAACGGAAATATTGTTAATAATTTCGCCCGCACTGACACAACCCGTCAAGTCTATAACAAAAACATCGTTTTCAAGCATAACTATTCCAACCAATTTCTCTAATTTCAATTAGAATATAATAAACCTTGGTGATAAACAAGTGAACAATTCCCTTTTGTTACAAATTTGCAAAATTTTTTTTACCCGATATAATGAGACATGTTCAGTATTACATATTAATGTGAGGAAAAAATGAGTACTTTAGACAGAGTAAAAAAAGTTGTAGTTGATCAATTAAGCGTTGAAGAAAGCTTGGTAACACCTCAAGCAAGTTTCACTGCTGACTTAGGCGCTGATTCGCTTGATACAGTTGAATTAGTTATGGCATTCGAAGAAGAATTCGGTTGCGATATCCCTGATGAAGAAGCTGAAAAAATCGCTACCGTTCAGGATGCGGTTGATTATATCGACGCTCACTTAGGTTAATTTTTAGCGAAATTAATAAACAGATTTGAGCGCAAATTTTTTGCGCTTAATTTGTCTCATTAAAAAAGGAAGTTTATAAAATGGATTGCAAAAGAAGAGTCGTCGTTACGGGCTTGGGAATAGTTTCGCCTTTTGGTGTTGGTTTGGATAAGTTCTGGGACAGCCTTATGGCAGGAAAAAGCGGTATTAGAAAAATTACCCGTATCCCACTTGAAGGTCAGGCTGTTACAATAGCGGGTGAAGCGAGTGGTTTTAACCCGGAAGACTATATTGACCCCAAAGAAGCCAAAAGAATGGATCGCTATACTCAATTTGCCATTGTAGCGTCAGACGAAGCAGTTGCAGATTCCGGAATTAACACAGAAAAAGTTGACCCTTACCGCTATGGCGTAATTGTTGGTTCGGCCGCAGGCGGGTTTGAAACATTTGAAAATTCTCACCTTGCAATTATTGAAAAAGGTCCCACAAAATGTTCACCTTTCACTGTTCCAATGCTGATTGTTGATATCGGTGCGGGAAGAATTTCGATGAAACAAGGAGCTAAGGGAGTAAATAAATCAATAGTTACTGCTTGTGCGACTTCTGCGCACTGTGTTGGCGATGCTTTCCGTTCAATTCAGTTTGGCGATGCTGATGTTATTATTGCAGGCGGCGCTGAAGCTGTTATAACCAAACTCGGCATAGGTGCGTTTACGGCAGCAAGAACTCTTTCTAAAGCCGAAGAACCACAGACTGCTTCAAGGCCTTATGATATTAACCGCAGCGGTTTTATTATGAGCGAAGGTTCGGCCATTCTTATTTTGGAAGAATTAGAACACGCAAAAGCGCGCGGTGCTAAAATTCACGCTGAAGTTGTGGGTTATGGCCAAACTGCGGATGCTTACGATATAGTAGCGCCGGACCCATCAGGTGCAGGTGCGGCTATGTCGATGAAATTGGCTGTTAAAGACGCAGGAATTGAACCTAAAGATGTCGGCTATATTAACTCGCACGGTACAAGCACAGGTCTTGGTGACATTG
>JAVBQM010000136.1:0-6032 GCA_031549065.1 Candidatus Gastranaerophilales bacterium
AAAAGTTTTTTCATTGCGTCCGAGAATTTGAGTGATTCAGAAGTAGCAGACATAGATGTAATATTGTCAAAACAGTTTGCAACTGCCACAATTTGCGCGTAATCTGAAATCATATTGTTTGAAATACCATAAGGCCAACCATTCCCATCCATTGTTTCATGGTGCTCAAGCGCCACTCTTGCAATATGCGTAGGTAATTTCATTGCGTTTTTAATAATTTTATAGCCATGAATTGTGTGCGATTCATACAGCAACTTTTGTTTACGACTTGCTTGCGGGTTGCTTAAAATTTCGGGTGGCAATTTGGTTTTACCGATATCATGCAGCAGTGCGCCGAGCGCAAGTTCACTGATTTCATTGTCGTTAAAGTCAAGTTTTTTTGCCAGAAACACACTGAAAATAGCAGTATTCAGCGAATGTGAATCCAGTTTATCACTCACAAGTTTTAATTCTGAACAAAATTTTACATCTTTTGTGCCGCCGGAGATTGCCTCTATAAGTTCATCTCTGAGCGAAGACAGCTTGTTTTTCGTGGTTTCGTAGTCTTCATTTGCAATTGTGTCGCTAATTTTACGAAAATTGGTTGTTAATTCTACTTGTGCCTTAGCTTCAATTATAGAATGTGCGTTAACAAGAACAGGTCTTTCTTTTGGGGGTTCTTTTTTTGTCGTCGGTTCAACCTTTTGTCCTTTTGAAGCCGCAGTATCTTCCTTTTTGCTTGTTTTATTCAAAAGAGAAGCATCGATATCGTCATTTTGTTTATACAAAACCTCGTAATTTCTTATAACCATAATCTTTCCGGGGGTCATAATTTCGCCGGCAGAGAAAATTTTAGCTGAATCAGCATCGAAAATATCATAAGGAAGAACCTTCTGATCTACTAATTCGTCAATCGATACTTTCAGCATACTGGTCATATTCGCATTATATCAGTTTTTTGCAAAACACGGAACACGTTATTTATATGATTGTATGATAAAATTTCTACCATGATTAATTTAAGTGAATTGAATTTTGAAAAATTAGCTGAATTTTGTGTAAAAATTGGCGAGGAACCTTACCGGGCCAAGCAAATTCAAGATTGGCTGTATTTAAAATCCGCAAGAAATATTGCAGATATGAAAAATATCTCTGCTTCATTTAAGGAAAAACTTACTAAGGTTGCTGTTTTAACGACCACGAAAGTCGCAAACAAGCAGTTAAGCAGTGACGGAACACTTAAATATTTGCTTGAATTTGAAGACGGCGCAAGGGTGGAAACTGTTCTTATGCGTTTTGATAATCGCGCAAATTTGACTGCGTGCGTAAGTTCTCAAGCGGGCTGTAAAATGGGCTGCGACTTTTGCGCTACGGGTAAATGCGGCTTCAAACGAAACCTGAGGGCGCACGAAATTGTCGAACAAATCCTTACAATACAATCTGATACGGGTCTTAAAGTAACAAATGTTGTTTTTATGGGGCAGGGCGAACCGCTGGATAATTACAATGAAGTTTACGAGGCGATTGAAACACTTAACCGGAAGCTTCAAATAGGAATAAGGCGTATTTGTGTTTCAACTTGTGGAATTACTCCAAAAATTGCTGATTTTTCATCTAAAAAGCTCGTGCCGACGCTTGCAATCTCGCTTCATGCGCCAAATTCGCTTATTCGAAATAAAATAATGCCTGTAAATAAAAAATATGATATGGAAGCACTCAAAAAGGCCCTCGTGGCTTTTAATGCAAAAACCGGAGACAGGGTAACAATTGAGTATGTTTTACTTGAAGGCATTAATGATTCGCCTGAAGATGCGTTCGAGCTTTCGAAATATCTTAAGGAAATAAAATGCAACATAAATTTAATTCCTTATAACGGAATTGGCGAAGAAAAATACAAAAAACCAAGCAGGAAGGCAATTTCTCGCTTTAAATTAATCTTGGAGCAAGGCGGCAAAAAAGTAACCCGGCGTTTGGAACGCGGTTCGGATATCAAGGCAGCTTGCGGCCAGCTTGCAAACAGCTCGGGGTCTACGAGCTGACAAGGCCCGTAGATTTAAGTTTCTCGAGCTGGTTATTAAGCTTGCCTATAGCCTCATCCATTGCGGTAAATTTCTTCGTAAGACTTGCTCTGTATTTTTCTAAATCTTCAAGGCCTTTTGTAACCCTATCGTCTTGAAGTTTAATTTGTTTTGTAAGACTTTCAGAGCGGACCGCAAAATAACCCGTATTAAGAGTTAAAGTGTCGTTAATTTTTTTCAGAAGCTGGTCTGCTACGCCATCTCCATTTGAATTACTAAAAAGAGATTTAATGCCCGTTAAATTATTTTTAAGTGCACTGTCAAGTTTTTCATCATCAACAAATTTTAAGGTTAGTATGTCATCCCCGATTGCCGCACCGACTTTAGCCGTTGATATACCGAGCTGAGAAAGCATATTGAGACTGCCGCTGGGGTTTGTAATAGAGCCGGCAATTTGTTTCAACTGAGTGCTCATAGCTTGAAGCGTGGGGTCTTTTTCAAGATAACCGTCTTTTTTTGTGGCTTCCTGAATTTGTTTTAAAACAGTGTTGTAAGCCTCTACAAATTTTTGAATTGCTGTTTTAACTTCGGTGCTGTCTTGAGTGACATCAAGAGTTACGACCTCGTTATCTTTCGGCATTTTTAGAAGATTTATGGTTAAGCCGTCATATCCGGTGTTTGTTATTGTGTTCGAACTTGAAACCACGCGCATACCGTTTATATCAACAATGGCGTCTTGCCCCAATGTCGTGCTGTCGGGCGTTTGCCCCAAGCTCATAGCATTAAAGAAATTCGTGCCGTTATCTTGCATGCTTATACCGACGCCGCCCGTTGTGGTTGATGTTAGAGTCATTGTGCCCGTACTGGTATCAAATGCAGCTTGAACACCAACATTTTTATTTGAATTTATGGTTGCGACCAGGTCGTTAATGCTTGTATTGGCGCCGATAGTAAAATCTACCCCATTAATTTTAAAGGTGCCTTCATTGATAGATGTGGCAAGGTGGGCTCCGCCGGAAGCCAACGAGCCATTAGCATCAATCGTAGAAATAGCTCCTTGGGTGGTGTATACTTTTTCCCCGCCTACAGTTTGCTGAGTAGTTAGTTTCATAGCTGTTTTAAAGTTTGAAGTATCGTTTGAAAGTCCCAAAGAAATAGTATTTGATGCGGTGGTAGCTATAGAAAATTTACCGTTTGAATCAATTGAAGCCGTTACGCCTCCAAGTGCATTAATTTTATCTGCAACATCTTGCAAAGTGTCTTCGGCCCCGATTTCAACTGTTTTTTCGGCACCATTCAAAATAAAACTAAATGTACCGGTTTGAGCCCCTTTGATATCTGAAAATTTAGTCGAAGAATCGAGCGATTCGCCAATATTTCCAACGCTTTTTGTTATTGTACGCGTTGCAAGCTGTTCAACATGGATTGAGTAAGAACCTACTGTTGAACGTGTTGTAGTGGTTGCCGTGAGACAATCTTTAAGCGATGAGGTTGTTGTTTTTTTATTATAAATATCGTTTGTGCTGCCGTTAATTACGCCCGTAAAGGTTTGAAGGGCGGTTTTAAAGCTTTCGAATTGGGTTTTAATGATACCCAAAGCGTTATTTGAATTTTTGAGTTTTGTAAGTTTGTCATCTAAAGGTTTCAGCTGTGATTGCTTAACTGATACCAGTGAGTCAATCCAGCCTGTGTAATCCATTCCCGAACCGAGCCCGCTAAACTGTATAGACATAATAACCCCTTATTTTAAAATTTCTTAATTGAATTATAACCCCTTAAAGGCTTTGCGACCTCATTTAAAAGGAGTATGGCTCGGGGTGGATTATAATTTTTGCATCGCAAAATAAACTCGAAAATTCATTTTCAAGTTTATTACAAACTTCGTGTGCTTCTTTTAGGGTGGAATCCGGGTTCATAAGTATTTCAAGCTGAATGTTTTTATTTGTACCCGTTTTGGTGGTTTTTATTGATTTTATTTCCATATCAGGAAAATTATGTTTAACAATTTCTTTAATTTTATCGCTGTAGCTATCGGGTAAAGCCTCATCTACAAGGTTTTTTGAAGATTGTTTTGCAAGCGTGATGCCGGTTTTTAAAATCAGGCAGCCTACAATAATCGCAAAAATCGGGTCAATTAAATAAAAATGGGTGTAGTGTATTACAACCAAGCCCAAAAGAACGGCAGCAGAGGAGTAAATGTCGGCCCTAAGGTGTTGCGCGTCCCCCAAAAGTGCTGCGGAATCGGTATTTTTTGCGACTTTAAACAGGTAATTGCTTACAAAAAAATTAACAACAACAGAGACAACCATTACAACTATTCCCAAGGTCGTTTCTACGTTTTCAAAATTACGGTGAATGATTTTATAAAAAGCGGTGCAAAAAATAAAAATTGCCGTTGCAATGATGAAAATTGCCTCAATAAAGCCTGCCAAATCCTCAAATTTACCATGCCCGAACTGGTGATTGCTGTCTGCCGGCTTTGAAGACTTTTGTATTGAAAAATAAGCTATAAAAGAAGCAAACAGGTCGCACAAAGAGTGCAGTGCTTCTGAAATTACCGAGACGCTTCCGCCTATAATTCCGCACACAATTTTTAGAATAATTAAGGCTGAATTTGAAAAAACCGAAAGTATCGCGGCAAATTTTTTATTCTGAAACATCGAAGATTTTTCCTGTTCCGGGCTCAAAACAGTAAGCTTTTTGCAGCGTTACGGCCTTATTTGTTGCAATTAATTCATTATATGTTGCATCTTTTACGGAAATCATTTCGGTAAGATTCGCTTCTTCAAGCGCAATAATTTCATTTCGGGCGGCGATACACTCTTTTTTCTGCTCTTCATCGAGTTTAACAATGCTTTCTTGCCTTAAAATGTCTTCCAGAATTTTGCTTTTACGTTCAACCATGCCTTCAAGTTCATCATAGGCGTTATCTTCCATTGCGTGTTTAATTTGCTTGTTTATGGCCAAATATTCACTATATAAGTTTTTGAGCGCATTAAAGTGTTCAGGCGTCATAAACTCTCTCCTCGGGCTCTTCTTCTTGCTCTTCGGGCTTTTGCGACGCGGCATTTAGATTATTTAAAATTGCCTGTTCCCAAGTAGCTTTTAGGTCTTTAACAAAAGCCAAAACTGTATCGATCGGTTCCGAAATTTGTTTCATGTTCGCTTCGATAAGCTGGGCAATTAAAAAGTTGTATAAATTTGTTAAATGCTTTGCTAATTCAGGGTTTGGCTCGTGATCAAGAGTGTGTAAAAACTCATAAAGAATGTTTTGCGCGCCCATAAGGTTGTTGTGCGCCTCTTGAATCTCTTTATTTTCGACTGCGGTTTTTGCTCTGTTTAAAAACTGAATTACTCCGTCATGGAGCATAATTAAAATGGTTTCCTGTGAAGCGGTTTCTACCTGCATTTTTTGATATTGTTTAATATATTGATTTTGATTCAATTTTAAGCCTTCCTGTTTACAATAATGCCGCTTGGCTGCTTCATCGAAGCGATTGCTTTACTTAACACCGAAAGCGGAATTTCCGCTACATAGTCGCCACTTTCTGCATCGTTAACATAAATCACGCCCTCTTCAGCGCGCACCGTAAACTTGTAATCTTTGTATTCTCTGTTTTCAATGTAGTCAAGCTCTTTATCTTCCCAAACTTCCTCCGGTTTTTCCTCTTCCTTTTCATCGTCAGTAAAACCGCCTGAAAAGCTTGGGTTGTCGTGGTCTTCAGTTGTAATGGCATGTTTTTTATCAAGCTGGTCAATAGAGGGGTCAAACACGCCGCGCGATTGCGAAAGGTTGTCTGCGTTAATTGCATGCTCTTTTGAGGTTTTATCCCTATTTAGCCCCAGATTATTAATTGATAAACCGTCTAAACCCAAAGTAGCACCTCCAAACAACATTATACAGCTTACGCTTAACTTTTGTCTAATTATTTTCACTTATTTCGTTTATCTGGTATAATGAAACGGTGTAAGCTTGGAAGAGGATTGACGAATTGGAACATCAAAAAGTATCTAGTTTGTTTTTTAACAATATTA
>JAVBQM010000045.1:0-3834 GCA_031549065.1 Candidatus Gastranaerophilales bacterium
AAGAATAAAGATAACATTCTTCGGAGGCTCTTCAAATGTTTTTAAAAGCGCATTAAACGCCTCTTTTGAGAGCATATGAACCTCGTCGATAATAAAAATTTTATATTTTCCGTTAATCGGTGCATATTGCACCTGTGAAATTAATTCTTTAGCATCATCGATTCCTCGGTTTGTAGCGGCGTCAATTTCAATAACATCCAACCCCGATGTATTAGTGATATCAACACAACTCGGGCATTCTTGGCAAGGAGTTAAAGTAGGGCCATTAACACAATTCAAAGACTTGGCAAAAATCCTTGCAGAGCTTGTCTTTCCCGTTCCACGAGGCCCGCAAAAAAGATATGCATTAGCAAAGCGGCTGAGTTCAATCGCGTTTGAAAGTGCCTTTACAAGCGCCCCTTGCCCCACAACATCAGCAAACGTCTGCGGCCTATACTTCCTAAAAAATGGTAAATAACTCTCGCCCATAGCTTCATTGTAGTTGAGAAAAAGGCGGCACACAAGTAAAGAATTTTTGCGCTAAAATAGTTCTATGGATTTTAAAGGCAAGAAAATCGGCATAATCGCACCATCCGGAGCAATTAGTGGCGTTGAACCGCTTCTGGGGCTTGATAATATAAAAATTTTCCCAAGTTGTTATATGAACGCGGCTGAACTCACTGATGAGTCCCGTCTAAAAGACTTACACAGTGCGTTTCTTGACAATGAGATAGGGTTAATATTATGCGCGCGCGGAGGCTATGGGGCGCTTAGAATTTTAGATAAAATTGATTACGATTTAGTGACAAAGCACCCCAAAATTTTTGCAGGAAGTTCGGACGTTACTTTACTCCTGCTTAGTTTTTTGGCTAATTGTGGGCTAAAAACTTACCATTCACAAATGGCGCTTAAAATTTTTGAAAACGAAATGTTTGAAAATTTAATTAATACCATTGAAGGAAAAGTTAAACATCTTGAGGGTGGAAAAGCCCTTTTAAAAGGCTCTGCTGAAGGAATTTTATGGGGCGGAAACCTGGCAACAATTGTTTCTTTGTTTGGTTCAGATGAAAAAAAATATTTACCTAAAGAAGATATTTTGCTCTTCTTGGAAGATATCAACGAGCCGCTTTATAAAATTGACCGAATGTTAACGCAAATTTTCCGCCATAGTGCCCTGCGTTCAAAAATAAAAGGCTTGATTTTTGGCGATTTCGGCGAAATTGACACAGAAGAACTTTTAACCGAATTCGCACAAAAATTCAACGTACCTTCTTATTGCGGTTTTAAAATTTCCCACAACGCAGACAATATTGCGGTTCCTGTGGGGGTACGAGCAAAACTTAACCAAAACGGCGAGGTGGTTTTTGGTGCATGACGTTGAAACTTTTGAGGTCATTGATTCCACAAGTTCTTTTGCGCGAAGGAATTTAGGTGAATTGGCGGACCGAAAGGTAATTAGCGCCGATTTTCAAACAGACGGCCACGGGCAATTCGGGCGAAAATGGCTTTCGAGCAATAAAAATGGCGGCAATTGCTACATTTCAATTATTCTAAAACCCGAGAATATTGAACATTTGGATGAATTAACAAAATATTCAAGTCTTATAACCATAGAGACTCTTAAAAAATATGGGCTGAGTGGGATTTTAAAATACCCTAACGATGTCATAATAAACAACAAAAAAATCGCAGGAATTCTCGCTGAATCTGTTTTTATCGGCAACACTTTAAGGGGTGTTATTGTCGGAATAGGTGTAAATTTAAATCTTGAGGCAGAAGAAATTAATATGATTAACATTGTCGACATCGCGGCAACTTCGATATACAATGAAACAGGAAAAAATGTTGATAAGAATGAATTTATTACGCATTTGCTCGATAATTTCTTTGGGAATTACGAAGAATTTTTAAAAAACGGCACAGGGGAAATAAAATGACAAAAGTTGCTTTAATTACGGGCATAACCGGGCAAGACGGAAGCTATCTTGCAGAATTGTTACTCGAAAAAGGCTACACGGTTCACGGAATGAAACGCCGCAGTTCGAGCTTCAATACATCACGCATTGATCATATTTACAGGGACGTTCACGACAAAAGTTCACGTTTTAGGCTTCATTACGGAGATTTAACCGATTCTACAAACCTTATCCGCCTTATTCAGGAAATTCAACCTGATGAAATTTATAACCTTGCCGCTCAAAGCCATGTTAAAGTTTCGTTTGATTGCCCGGAGTACACTGCAAATTCAGACGGGCTTGGCACCTTGAGAATTTTGGAAGCAATAAGAATTTTAGGACTGGAGAAGAAAACGAAGTTTTATCAAGCTTCGACGTCCGAGCTTTACGGGCTTGTGCAGGAAACACCCCAGCGCGAAACCACACCGTTTTACCCGCGCTCGCCTTATGCCTGCGCAAAGTTGTATGCTTACTGGATTAGCGTAAATTATCGCGAAGGCTACGGAATTTACGCATCAAACGGAATTTTGTTCAACCACGAAAGCCCGCGGCGGGGTGAAACTTTTGTAACCCGCAAAATCACGCGCCAAGCGGTCAGAATCAAGCTTGGTATGTGCGAAAAATTATACCTTGGAAACCTTGGCTCCAAACGCGATTGGGGCCACGCTAAAGACTATGTTGAGGGTATGTGGAGAATTTTACAACAAGACGAGCCCGAGGATTTTGTTCTTGCAACAGGCGTTACAACAACTATTCGTGATTTTTGCAAAATGACATTCAAGGAATTGGGCATTGAGCTTGAATTTCAAGGGGAAGGCGTTTGCGAAAAGGGCGTTGATAAGGCCACAGGCAAGGTTCTTATTGAAGTTGACCCCAGATATTTCAGACCTACAGAAGTTGACCTTTTGTTGGGTGATGCCGCAAAAGCTCGCGAAAAACTTGGTTGGGTGCCAAAATATAATTTAGAAATGCTCACAAAAGAAATGGTTAAAGAGGATTTAAAGGAAGCCAAGCGCGAAAAATTCTTGCTCGAAAAGGGTTACGACGTTTTAATTCCGCAAGAGGACTAATTTAATGGACAAGAATAGCAAAATTTATCTGGCAGGCCACAGCGGACTTGTAGGTTCAGCGCTTATGAGAAAGTTGAAGCGCGAGGGGTTTAACAATATTGTTACTAAAGAACTCGGCGAACTTGATTTATGTAATCAAAAAGCGGTTGAAGAGTTCTTTGGTACTGAAAAACCGGATTATGTTTTCCTTGCAGCCGCAAAAGTCGGGGGAATACAGGCAAATTCAGCATATCCCGCGGATTTTATTTATCAAAACATAATGATAGCAACAAATGTTATCCACTCCGCCTATAAATACGGCGTTAAGAAGCTTTTAAATTTAGGCTCAAGCTGTATATATCCGCGCCTTGCGCCGCAACCTATGAAGGAAGATTGCCTTTTAACAAGTGAATTAGAGAAAACAAACGAGGCTTATGCGATAGCGAAAATCGCCGCGATTAAACTTTGCCGCTATTATAATGAGCAATACGGTACTAATTTTATTTCCGTTATGCCGACAAACCAGTATGGCGAAAATGACAATTTTAATATGGAAACAGCGCACCTTTTGCCAATGCTTTTAAGGCGTTTTTACCTTGCAAAGCTGTTATCTAAAGGAAATCTTGAAGCAATTGAGCGCGATTTGAAGCGATATAAGCTTGGTTGGGGATTAGATGAAGCCGCCCTGACAATTAAAGAAAAGCTTGCACAAATTGGAGCCTACCCTGATAAAGTAGTGGTTTGGGGCGATGGCAGCGTGTATCGCGAACTTATGAGCAGCGATGACCTCGCTGATGCCTGCTTTTATTTAATGCAGAATAAGGGCTACAGTGAAATTGGCGAACTTGTAA
>JAVBQM010000012.1:0-8105 GCA_031549065.1 Candidatus Gastranaerophilales bacterium
TAATGTTTTTAATATTTTTCGCAATATCAATAGCTTCTTGAACCGCACTTTTAGGTGAATGGAGTTCCAAACCGTTAACTTTAAGGTTGTGTTCACCCGCTTCAGTTGTTGTCAGTTCAAAGGTTTGCTTAAAATTGCTCAATCCCAGAAGCGCATTTGCAAGGTCGCGATCGTACTCCTGAATAAGGCGTATATTTGCCTCAAAAACTTTATTTTCCATGGTCAACATGGTAACATTATCTTAGTTTTATTGACAATAATGTAACGGACAGTAAGAACATTATATGAAGAGGTTTTTAGTATTATTAATATCTTTACTTTGCTTCTGTAGCAAAGCTTTTGCCTATACTAACCCGGATGATTACAGAGGCATTTACAACGCTCTTGAGCCGGCAAATTTTGAGTATATTTTTAACCTCGACCCTTACCAGCCGGAAGATTACCAAAAATACGTCGCTTCGCCTTACCCGCTTTTAAGGAGCGGCGCAGACTTTATTTTTAAAGACAAAACAATCCCGCCGGGGTATTATTTGTTGACACCACGCTCAAAAGACGGTAAACAATATGTGCTTTTCAAGCAAGACGGCAAAGTGAAATATATTATTCCGACCTATAAAACTTCAATTGTCGACCCGCTTTTCTATCAACAACACGTGCCGACACCAAAAAAAACTACCTGGGATAAAATGACTGATTTCGGTAATAAGTTTGTTTCAAAAACTGCGAAAAATTCCAGAAGAACCGCACCGCCAAAAGCCTATATTGACGTAAATGAAATCGGCAATGAATTTTGGGAAGTTATACTATATTATGATAATCAAAAATATTTTATGATTTTTGAGAGAGACTAGAGAAAAAAATGAAAAGAATACTAATTTTAACACTTATGGCACTTGTTTTCGGCCTATGCAGCCCTCAAGCGGAAGCCAAAAATAACAAAATTGACGAATTAAAAATCAAGCGGCTTATTTCGCAAATGGATAAATATTCTAACGCCCATAATGTAGAAAAGCTAAAAAGCCTCTATTCGCCGGATTTTAAAAGTGGCGACGGGTTTGATTTCGACGAATTTTTCTCACTTGTAGACACAACTTTTAACTCTTACAGCAATATTCAGTACAAAGTAAAACTCAAAAAAGTCAATATTGAAGGCGATGACGCCCAAGCCACCCTTTTTGACAGAACTACCGGTGTTTTAACAAGCAAAAGCGAAAATGGCCTGACTTTTGGCGATCTAGAAGGCGATTGTGATTACATAATCTATCTTAAAAAAAACAAAGGGAAATGGCTGATTACGAGTGATTACGTAATTGCCGAGAAAACCTCGCTGAAATATGGCGACGCGCGTGATATTAAAATGGAAATGACGGCTCCCGAGCACGCCGACCCCGGAACTCAATACTCAGTAACATTGCAACTGGAACGTCCAAAAGACGTTTTTGTAATCGCCGCGCTGGGCCGCGAGGAGATTACTTTGCCTCCAAGCCATAGTGAAGAAATTTTCAGAAAACTTTCCCCGGACGGTGAATTAGAGCGCATTGTCCAAGCCAATACAAGCGGTAAAAATGAATATGCGGTGGCTTCCGTAGGTTTTACAAAATTAAAACTCGGAGACGATTTGGCTTCGATTAAATTTCAAATGTCGGGTTTGGCATTTTTAATGAGCAGGGTGAACACAAAACCATTTGAAGATATTATAAAAAAAATCGAGACGGAAGAAACTTTCCAGGCGCCCGCAGCGCTTGAAGTCAAAGCCGACAAAGAAGAAACGGTAAAATGAAATTAAATTGGAAACCCAGATGCCTCAAGGCCTTCATTTTTTTCTCGATAGCAAGCGCTGTTTGTTTTGAACTCGGCAATACAATCAAAAATATTATTGTTAAAACCCCTTCCCTTCTCGATTACAGCAATCCCGTTTTTTCAATCGTTGAAGCAAAAAATACGGGCGGCGCATTCAGCATCCTGCAAAACAACGCCACTTTACTTGCTGTTTTTGGGCTTGTGGCAATTCTTCTTGCAGCACTTTATGTATACAAAAAACTCGATTTTGAAAATAAAATCGAACTTTTGGCTTTCACTTTTTTCACGGGCGGAGTGCTCGGAAATGTCGTAGAAAGACTTGTTTATGGCCATGTTTTTGATTATATAAAACTTAATTTTATTGAATTTCCCGTGTTTAACACGTTCGATGTGATGATTAGCACATCTGTTATTTTATACGCAGCATTTTTGATTTTCGGCGAAAAAATTTTTGCGAAGGGCCGTAAGGGGCAAGACAAGCGTGAAGATTGATGTTATTTACGAAGACGATACACTCCTGATTGTAAATAAACCTAAGGGCATGCTTACTCACCCAACCGACAAAAATCCCGAGGGTACACTTGTGGACGCACTTTTAAGCCATTGCGGCGAAAACCTTTCAAGCATTGGGGGAGATTCCAGGAGGGGAATTGTCCACAGGCTTGATAAAAACACCGCCGGGCTTTTGATTGTTGCTAAAACCGATGAAGCACACGAAAACCTTGCAGTCCAAATTAAAGAAAAAACCGCCGTAAGGAAATATCTCGCCGTGGCGCTCGGGAATTTTGATTCTGACGACCTCCGCGAGGGCATCATTGACACCCCGCTTGCAAAACATTTAGGAAAAACAATTAAGGTCTACGCTTCGCCCAAGGGCGCACCTGCAATCACGCACTACAAGGTTTTAGAGTATTTTCAAGGCGCCGCGCTTTTAGAATTGGAACTTAAAACAGGGCGCACACATCAAATCAGGGCGCATCTGGCTTCAATTAACCGGCCTGTTTTCGGCGATACTATGTATGGTTCCAAGGGTTTTGGGAAATTTTCAAAAATAAAAACAAATGAACAGGTTTTGCAAAGTTATTTTTTAAGTTTTACTCATCCAAAGAATGGTGATAGAATGGAATTTGAACTTGAAGTGCACCAATGGGACGCGGATTTAATTAAGGTTTTAGAAATCCTTAGAAGGAGTTATAAATGAAAGCATTTTGTGCAATTTTTGGATTTTTCATAATGACTTGTGTCATTTATTTTGCGCATATTAACAATTCCACCCTTACGCTTGTTGTACCTTATACAAAAATTGCCTTTGAGGCGCAATTTTTCATGGTTGCAAGCATAGTCTTCATAATTGGTATGTTGACCGACTCCCTATTTTCGCTTCCAAGAATTCTTGAAAACGACAAAAAAGCTGCTGACACAAGAAAGCGCCTTGAAAAAGTAAGCGTTGGGGCAGACGACAGCGAACTTCGGGTTAAAACACTCGAAAATAAAATTCAGACGTTAGAACTAGCGCTAAAAAAAGCGCTTGATGAAAAAGATTAAAGACCGCCGCTTTTAAACCGATTCGCTTTTAATCAGTTCATTTTTGATTTTATCAAGCCCTGATTTAATTACACGCGAAATTCTTGAAGGTGAAATTGAATATTCATCTGCAAGTTCGTGCAACTTTTTGCCTTTAAAAAATTTAGATTCGATAAGTTCTTTTTCTCTTCTTGGGAGCGTTGTTATGGCTTGTTTAATAGCATTTGAAATTTGCAAAAATTCAACGTTTTCCTCAGGTGTGCGTCTGTCATCCCTGACTTCAACGGGTTTTTCCGCCTCAAGCATTTCATCTGTTGACAAAATCGTGCGATAAATTGCCTCGCGAATTTCAGATTTTTCAACATCGTCTGTTACTTTAATTTCGTTTTTCACGCCATGCCAACGGTAACGGCGCCTTAATTCGTTGCGAATAGCCCATTTTATGGCAGTTGAGAGGTAAGAATCGTTATAATCTTCTTCGTCTTTTTGGCTTGTTAAAATATCAACTGTTTGAATTCCGATGTTTACAAGCTCGTCGTATTCAATTAAATGCGCTGCATTAAGCGAACGGTATTCCGACTTCGCAATTCTGTTTATTAGCTCAAGATAGCTTTTCAGACGCAGATTTTTCTTAATATCAGCTCGTAATTTTTCCATCGCCAACACTTATATACCTCGGTATAAGATTGTATTAGAAATATATTTGTAAAGCAAGGTATAACATATTTTTGAATGTAACATTTTGTAAAAGGGACAGCAATAATTTTCCTTTATGGGTTTTCCTAGGGGTGTTAATAAGTAAGGACTTAAACATATGATTACACAAGTTAACGGTATTAATTCAAGTGTTTCTCTTTCTAAAAGCCCGCAAGCAAAGGCTCAAATGAGTTTAAGCCCTATCACAATACCTCGCGATTTGGCTTTCACGGGTAAAGAAAAAATTGTCGGCGATGGCAAAGGTTTGCTTTCGAGAGGTTTTAGCGCAATGAAAAAATTTGTAATGGAAACAATACCAAAATACGCTAAAAAAGCATGGCATTCTGTAAAAGGGCTTTTCCATAAAGCTTCAGATGCCGAAAAAGGGCCAAAACCTTAACCGGACTGATAAATTTAAAAGATAAAAGAGCCCTCTTTGGTTTCAAGGGGGCTCTTTTATGGTATCATTAGGCTAAAATAGAGGATTACTATGAGTGAAAAAATTGAAGAAATTTACATAGAACAGGCCACAAGGCTGATTGAAGGCGCGGAGGTTATTCCAAACGGAGTTATGGGCCTTGCAAAAAAACTTCAAAAAAGCGCCAAGACATCTGTGCCGCTTCGTGTGAAACTCGGGCTTGACCCCACAAGGCCTGACTTGCACCTCGGGCATAGTGTTGTAATGCGGAAATTAAAGCAGTTTCAAGATTTAGGCCATAAAATAGTTTTAATTGTCGGCGGCGCAACGGCTATGGTAGGCGACCCTTCGGGCAAAAGCGAAACTCGCCCCGCATTGAGCAAAGAGGAAGTAGCACAAAACGCAAAAACTTATTTTGAACAAATGTCTCGTGTGGTAGATATTCAAAACGCGGAAGTTGTGAACAATGCCGACTGGCTTCATTCAATGAGTTTTGTTGATATGCTTAAATTGACCTCAGGGGTCACCGTTGCGCAAATTATGACGCGCGATGATTTTGCAAAAAGATATAAAGAAGGCCTTCCGATTTCGGTTGTTGAATTTTTCTACCCGCTTATGCAGGCTTATGACAGCGTTGAAATTAAGGCTGATATTGAATTAGGCGGCACAGACCAAAGGTTTAACCTTCTTATGGGGCGCGACATTCAAACATATTACGGCAGCGATGACCCTCAGCTTGCAATGCTCTTGCCTTTGATTGAAGGCACCGACGGCATTGTTAAAATGTCAAAAACTTACCCTGAACATTGTATTTCAATTAATGAAAACCCTAAAAATATGTACGGTAAGCTAATGTCAATTCCGGATGAACTTATGCCAAGATATTATCAGCTTTTGACCGATCTGAAATTCAACTCTGAAAATAACCCGCGCGATGAAAAAATGCGCCTCGCTTATGAAATTACAAAAATGTACAATGGCGAAGAAGCTGCAACCGCGGCCCAAAATGACTTTGTGAACGTTGTTCAAAATAAGGGCATACCGAGCGATTTAAAAGAAACACGCCTGGGCGCGCCAACACCCGTTTTAGACCTTCTTGTACAATTGGGTTTCAGCGCAAGCAAGGGTGAAGCTAAAAGGCTTGTAGCACAAGGGGCAGTGAAATTTGAAGGCGAAAAAATATCTGATATTTCAGTAATGGTTTCGCAAAACGGTGTCCTTCAAGCAGGGAAAAGAAATTATGCAAAAATTGTATTCTAATATACTGGAAACCATTGGTAACACGCCAATAGTGCAGGTTCAAAGCCTCGGCGTACAAAACGTTT
Source organism: Candidatus Gastranaerophilales bacterium (assembly GCA_031549065.1). Classification (GTDB taxonomy): domain Bacteria; phylum Cyanobacteriota; class Vampirovibrionia; order Gastranaerophilales; family Gastranaerophilaceae; genus JAVBQM01. The sequence goes on from JAVBQM010000012.1 coordinate 5,764, forward strand.
GGGCGAAGCTTGAATTTTTCAACCCTGCAGGCAGCATTAAAGACAGAGTTGCCTATAATATGCTCAAAGAAGCGCTTAGAGAAGGCGTAATTACAAAAGAAACCGTCATAGTTGAACCCACAAGCGGTAACACGGGCGTGGGGCTTGCTTTTTGTGCCGCGGCTATGGGGCTAAAATTTATTGCGGTAATGCCCGAAAATATGTCAGAAGAGCGCAAGAAGCTTATTAAGGCTTACGGGGCGCAATTGGTTCTTACGCCCAAAGCAAAAGGTATGCAAGGCGCAGTTGATAAGGCAAACGAACTGGTTAAAGAGTTTGGCTGCTATATGCCTATGCAGTTTGAAAACAAATACAATCCCGCAATTCATTACGCAACAACCGCGGAAGAAATTTACGAACAAACCGAGGGTAAAATCGACATTCTGGTTGCAGGAATAGGAACGGGCGGCACAATAACAGGTGCAGGTAAAAGGTTAAAAGAACTTAACCCCCACATTATAACAATCGGCGTTGAGGCTGCTGAAAGCCCGCTTTTGACACAAGGCAGCGCGGGGGCGCATAAAATTCAAGGTATAAGCGCAAACTTCGTGCCGGAAATTTTAAATAGACAATATGTCGACGAAATTTTTGACGTTAAGGGCGATGACGCTATAAAAACAGCACGTGAAATTGCGCACGAAGAGGGGCTTTTGGTGGGTATTTCATCGGGCGCAGTGCTTTTTGCCATGAAAGAAATCGCGCAGCGCTATGAAAATAAACAGGGCAAAGCGCCAATGATAGTAGGCATTTTGGCCGATAATGGCGAAAGATACTTATCGGGAGAATTATACGATGATTAACCGCATGTTTGAAAGGTTAAGAGAAGATATTCAAGTTATTAAAGAACGCGACCCTGCAGCGCGCAGTATTTTCGAGATAATTCTTCTCTACCCGGGGTTTCACGCACTTTTAAGTTACCGAATCGCACATAAATTGCACGGTTGGAAATTTTATTTTCTTGCACGCTTGATTTCGCAATCAGCAAGATTGTTTACAGGTGTTGAAATTCACCCTGGCGCCACAATCGGCCGCAATTTCTTTATTGACCACGGTATGGGCGTTGTAATAGGCGAAACAACAATTATCGGCGATAACGTTTTAATTTATCAAGGCGTAACACTTGGCGGCACGGGAAAAGAGCAAGGCAAGCGTCATCCCACGCTTCAAAACAACGTAACGGTCGGCGCAGGGGCAAAGGTTTTAGGGAACATAACAATCGGGGAAAATTCAAACATCGGCGCGGGTTCCGTTGTAATTGATGAAGTGCCCGAAAACTCGACTGTTGTGGGTATTCCGGGAAGAATTGTTCAGCAGAGAATTTTTGTTCAAGGGCAATTACTCCACAACCGCATTCCTGACCCTATTAGCTGTCAATTGAACCGTATGAAATACGAACTTCAAGAAATTAAAGAAAAACTTAACCTCTCCTAGACCAAGCGTCGTAGTGCAATAATGCTAAAAACGGCACAAGTTCGAGTCTTCCTACCAGCATATTAAAAATAAAAATAAGCTTTGTTAGGGGGTTTAAAACAAAAAAACTGTCATTTGGCCCGACGACGTGCCCAAAGATAAAACCTGTGTTGCCTAAAGTTGAAATTGAACCTGTGAGCGCCGTTACAACATCTTTTTCAATCAAAGTAACTAGAAAAGTTGAAACCCCGAAAATTACAAAAAAGAAAAACATAAAAGCCAGAAGCTGAGAGCGGACGTCTTCACCGACTACAACTCCCTCTATTCTTATCGGAAAAACACCTTTAGGGTGGGCGATTTTAGAAATTTCTTTTCTTAAATATTTAAACACAAAAATCCAGCGCGCAATTTTAATGCCCCCGCTTGTAGAGCCGGCGCAAGCGCCTGTAAACATTAACGCAAGGAGTATCATTTTAGCCCAGATGTGCCATTCGCTGACGTCTGTGTTAAAAAATGCCGTTGTCGTAATTGTACTTACGCTTTGAAAAATGCCATCAACAATAGCTTTTGCAGGCGCGACATTGTTTTTTGTAAACAAAATAATTGCTATTAAAATTGAAGAAAGCGCAATCACGCCAACATATGTTAAAAATTCGTCACTTTTCAAAATATTATCAAAACGCCTTTGAATAAAAACTTTATATTGCAAAACAAAACTTGTTCCCGCAAGGAACATAAAAGTTATTAAAATAGGCACTACAAAAGCATTTCCGTTGTCAAAGAAATGGCCGGAAGAATTTGTAATCCCGCCCGCGGCAAGGGTTGAAAACGAACAGCATATCGCATCGTGTAAATTAAGTTTGCCCACAAATTTTAAAAGTAAAATTTCAAAA
>JAVBQM010000100.1:0-9116 GCA_031549065.1 Candidatus Gastranaerophilales bacterium
CTTAATTGAAGATGGGGAAATTGAATCACCCTGTGAGATTCCGACGCAATCGAAAAATTGTTTTGCACCCGAAAATATAACGGAGCTTGAGGCAGTGAAATTGCGTGAAATTTTTGGCGGCGTTATTGAAACGAACGTTTATATCCAAAATGGCGACACTCCAATTAAGCCTGTTGCGATAGTTTCTGACGGTTCTGCGGTTTTGGGTCTTGGAAAGATCCGGGCTGAAGCTGGGATTCCCGTAATGGAGGGAAAATCGGTATTATTTAAAAGTCTTGGAAATGTTGATGCAATTTCGCTTTGTGTCAAAACTCAAGACAAAAATGAAATTATAAAAATTGTTCAATTACTTGAAAATTCTTTTTCGGGAGTAAATTTAGAAGATATTTGCGCACCTAAATGTTTTGAAATTGAACGCGAGCTTGTTGAAACAACTTCAATTCCTATTTTTCATGATGACCAGCACGGGACAGCAATAGTCGTAACCGCCGGTCTGATTAATGCACTTCGGGTAGTCAATAAAAAATTAGAACAAATTAAAGTTGTGATTTCTGGCGCAGGCGCTGCGGGGCAAGCTATAGCAAAGCTTTTAATGCGCTCAGGGGTTAAAGACATTATACTTACAAATTCTAAGGGTATTGTTTGGCGCGGCAACCCCGCAAATAATATTGAACTCGAAACTGTGGCGCAATTAACAAATAAAGAGCTTCTTAAAGGCGGTTTAGATGTTGCAATTAAAGGAGCAGATGTTTTTGTGGGCGTAAGTGCGCCCGGCATTTTAACAAGCGAAATGGTTTCAACAATGGCGCAAGATGCGATTGTTTTTGCGCTTGCGAACCCAACACCGGAAATTTTACCTGACGAAGCTTTTTTGGGTAATGCAAGGATTGTAGCAACAGGCAGGAGCGATTTTAACAATCAAATTAACAATTCTCTCGCGTTCCCCGGACTTTTTAGGGGTATTCTTGATTCAGGAGTGCAAAAAATTACGGATGAAATTAAATTGGAAGCTGCTTTTGCGATTGCCGAAATGGTAACAGGGGCAGAATTAGATGAAAATTACATTATTCCTGATGCTCTTGATATAAGTGTTGCAAAAAATATTTCAGCGTGTATTATTAATTATGTCAGAAATTCCAACATCGAACAAAAAGAACTTGGCTTTGAAAAAAGTTAGTTTTAGCTGTTCGATTTTTGCGTATAATAGACAAAAATTATTAACGAAAGGTATAAAACGTGGAAGAAAACATTAATGAAATTGTAAAAGAAGAGCTAGAAACAGTTGAAACTGTTGCTCAAGAAGCTGATGTTGAAACCGAAAAAGCTGAAGATGCTGCAGAAGAAAAAGTTACGGTTCTTAAAGGCTCAAGAGGCCCAAGAGGCAGAGGTGAAGGCCGTAAAAGAAAAATTGAAACGGTCGAGCCGGAACAATCAGAATGGAAAGAACAAGTTGTTCAAATCCGCAGGGTAACAAAAGTTGTAAAGGGTGGTAAAAAACTTAGCTTTAGAGCAATTGTTATCGTCGGCAATAAAAACGGTCAAGTAGGTATGGGCGTTGCAAAGGCGGCAGAAGTCATTATCGCTATTCAAAAAGCGGTGGCAGATGCGAGAAAAAATCTTGTCGCAGTGCCGATTTTTAAAACCACAATACCCCATATTTCAACAGCAACCTCGGGCGCAGGAAGCGTTATTTTAAGGCCTGCTTCACAAGGTACTGGTGTAATTGCCGGTGGTGCTGTTCGTGCGGTGCTTGAACTTGCGGGTATAGAAAATATTTTGGCCAAATCACTAGGTTCAAAATCTCCGCTTAATGCAGCAAGTGCGACATTAAATGCCTTAAAATCTTTAAGAACATTTAACGATGTTGCCAAAGCTCGTGGTATCAGTGTAAAGAAAATGCTAAGTGCAAAGTAGAAGGAAATAAAAAATGGTTAAGAAAACTGAAGAAAAAATTAAAATAAAATTGGTGAAAAGTCTTATAGGTTCAACCGAAAAACAAATTAGGGTTGCAACAGCTTTGGGCTTAAGAAAAACCAATCAGGTGGTTGAGCATCTTCCCAGTGTGACAATTATGGGAATGGTAAACAAAATCTCACACCTTGTTGAAGTTGTGAAATAAAATTTGCTCACACAATTTCATTTACTCGAAAAATAAAGGAAAAAGAAATGATAACATTAGAAGATTTAAAACCCGCAGAAGGTTCCGTAAAGAAAACAAAACGCGTTGGCAGGGGGCGTTCATCAGGTCATGGTAAAACATCTTGCCGTGGACATAACGGTGAAGGCCAACGTTCGGGCAGAAGCGCTAAAAGAGGTTTTGAAGGCGGTCAAATGCCTGCTTTCAGACGTGTACCGAAATTAAAGGGCTTTACTAATCTTAATGCGCTATGTTCTGCCGAAATTAATGTCAGCGCAATTGCAAGATTAAACGTTAAAGAAATCGATTTAACATATTTGCTTGAAAACAAAAAAGCACATCCGAAATGCGTTTTGTTACGCGTTTTAGGTAATGGCGAAATTTCAAAAGCGGTTACAGTTAAGGCTAATTACTTTTCACCTTCTGCAAAAGAAAAAATAGAAGCAGCCGGCGGAAAAGCGGTATTAATTTAACGCGCGAAAAAAGCGTGTCAAGAACAAAAATTCGCATTTAATTTTGCGAACGCTTATTACAAAAGACCGGAGGCTTTATGCAACAAATGAATCAAGTAAACCAACAAGCAATTGTTGAAAATTTTATAAATGGCTTTAAGAGTTCAGGCCTTTTAAAAAGGCTTCTTTACACACTTGGAGTTATAGCGCTGTTTCGTTTCGGAACACAATTACCGATTTTTGGCATTAATAATGAAGTTTTTCAACATATGGCTTCAGGTAATAATATGATTGGTTTCTTGGATTTATTTTCAGGTGGCGCTTTAGGTAAAGTTTCAATTTTTGCACTCGGGATTGGTCCATATATCACATCATCAATTATAATGCAGCTTTTGGCTGTTATTATCCCATATCTTGAAAAATTACAAAAAGAAGATGGCGAAGCCGGAAGGCGCAAAATTCAACAGATTACAAGGTTATTTACTGTTGTTTTGGCCTTATTTCAATCATTTGTTTTTGTAACAATTTTATCAAAGTTACCGGGTTCTATAGTGCACACGCTTCCTCCGTTTTTATTTTTCACAGGCGCTATGATTACGCTCACTGCGGGCGCAATTTTCATTATGTGGCTTGCAGAGCTCTTGACCGAAAAAGGGGTTGGCAATGGCGGTTCGCTTATCATCTTTGTAGGTATTATTTCGGGCATACCGCTTTATGTTAGCAGGACGCACACACTCGTCGCCCAAGATACTGCATTGCAACTTGGTCTTGTGGCGCTTTTGGCAGTTTTTGTAGCTACAATTATATTTATTATTATTTTCCAGGGGGCGGTAAGAAAAGTACCTATTGTTAGCGCAAGAAAGCAAGTGGGAAACAAGGTTTATGGTGGGCAAAATACGAATATTCCTTTTAAGCTCAATCCCGGTGGCGTTATGCCGATTATCTTTGCGGTTGCCATTTTGCTTTTCCCTTCAACAATTTTAAGTTTTGCGCAACAAATGCATATTCAAAACCCCGTGTTTAATGGTATTCTCGCAACCCTGAACACGTTTTTAAACCCTACCGGTACTTGGTATTATGTAATTTATTTCTTGTTGATTGTAGCCTTGACATTTTTCTACGCTTCAATTGTTCCAAGTATGCAGCCAAAAGAAATTGCAAATAACTTGAAAAAGTACGGTTCTGCAATTCCCGGCGTTAAACCCGGCATTCCGACAGCAGAAAAGCTTGATGAAATATTATCCAGAACTACTTTTATCGGTGCGATTTCACTTGGTATCATTGCGATAGTCCCTACAATTGCAAGTAAATTTACCAACATAACGACTTTTCAGGGGCTTGGTGCGACAAGTTTAATCATCATGGTCGGCGTTGCGCTTGATTTTATCAACCAAATAAAAACACATATGCTTGCTAAGAACTATGAAAGTTTCTTGCAGCAAAATCAACCAAAATAGAGAGACATAGGAGAAAAAAGATGGGTAAAGTATTTATATTGATGGGCCCTCCGGGTTGCGGAAAAGGTACGCAAACAAGTCGATTATCCGCAAAACTTTCATTGCCGCACGTTGATACAGGTTCACTTTTGAGAAAAAATATTCAAGACGGTAGTGCGCTGGGGGTTGAAGCTAAAGGCTATATGGATAAAGGCGAACTTGTGCCGGTTGAATTAGTTTCAAGAATTATTAAAAACAGACTCGAGCAAAATGATGCGAAAAACGGTTATATTCTTGATGGATTTCCAAGAAGCGTTGAACAAGCGTATGTTCTTGAAGGGATTCAAAATGAATTGAAATATGATACAGAAAATATTGTGATTTATTTCGATGTTCCGACTGAAGTTTTGGTTGAAAGGCTTGTAAATCGTCGTTCTTGTCCGCAATGTGCAAAGATTTATAACTTATTGAGCATCAAACCTCAAGTTGAAGGTAAGTGTGATATTTGTAAAGTGGATTTAATTCAGCGCAGCGATGATACAGAAGAAACCGCTAAAGCTCGTTTTAAAACATACGAAGAATCCACAAAACCCCTCCTTGAACATTTTTTAGGCAAAGGCATTTTGAAAAAAATCAATGCTAATTTGCCAATTGATGAAGTTTGGGAGCAGATTGAGGAAATAATTTAATTGATTTCAAAAAAATCACGCGAAGAAATTAAGTTAATGAAATACGCGGGAAACGTTGTGGCCCTTGTGCATCAACAAATGGCAAAAATGGTTGTACCCGGAATTTCAACGCTTGAATTAGATGAAGTTGCAAGCGGTATAATTAAAGAAAACCGTTGCATACCGACCTTTTTGGGCTATCACGGTTTTGGCGGCACGATTTGCGCTTCGATTAACGAAGAGGTGGTACACGGGATTCCTTCAAGGGACCGCATCTTAAAAGAAGGCGATATTATCTCGATTGACGTTGGTGCAACTTATAGGGGCCTTGTGGCAGATAGTGCTTGGACTTACCCTGTGGGAAAAATTGCGCCCGAAGTTAAGCATTTGCTTGAAGTGTGTGAAAAATCGCTCTTTGCCGGAATTTCAAAAATGAAAGATGGGGCAATTCTGGATGATGTTTCAGGTGCAATCGAAGATGTTGTAAAAGAGGCGAAAATGGGCCTTGTCAGGCAATATGGCGGTCATGGGGTCGGAAGAAGCATGCACGAAGACCCGTTTGTTTTTAATTTTAGGGTTGGGAATAACACTGTTCTTAAAAGTGGCTACACTATTGCAATTGAGCCCATGGTAAATCTTGGCGTGGATGACGTCGAGCTGCAAGCGGATAATTGGACAGTTTCGACAGCAGACAAAAAACCTTCTGCGCACTTTGAACATACGGTTTTGATAAATGGTGATACGCCTGAAATTATAACCACATTAAGCTAAGTTTCCCAGTTTTTATAAGAAAAGACAAGGTCTGTTATTTTTAAATCAAGCGGTGTTGCGAATTTCGAAATTTTTTCCAATAATTCACTCTTAAACATTGTTAATTCTTGCGCCACAACGGGGCTTTTGCAGACAACATTTAATTTCCCGTGAAACAAATTAACGGGCTTTGAAAATTTTTCAAATTTTGGCCCCACAATTTGCCCCCAAAAAGAAAACAGGGCGGAGCATTTTAGTGCAAAATTGTATTGCGGGTTATTTGCAAGCGTTTCATCAATTATATCGCCAAGCGAGCTAAAATTATCACCATAAAGCCCTGACATCTGCCTACCCTTTATTTTGCTGCAATGCAGGCTGTGCTTTGTTCTTTAAGGGTCTGCACTTTATTTATTTTTTCCCAGGGAACTTCAAAATCCATACGTCCTACGTGTCCGTATGCTGCAAGCTTCTGATAGAATTTGCCGCCATTTTTTGCAGGCAAATTTCTAAGGTCAAATTCTTGAATAATTGCGCTTGGACGAAGGTCAAAGTTTTTTTCTACGAGCTTTGCAATGCATTCATCATCAACAACACCTGTATCAAAAGTATCCACAAGTACTGACACCGGTTGACAAACGCCGATTGCATAAGCCAGTTCAACTTCGCATTTGCTCGCCAAGCCTGCTGCGACAATATTTTTAGCTACCCAACGTGCAGCATAAGCCGCCGAGCGGTCAACTTTTGTCGGGTCTTTGCCTGAAAATGCGCCGCCACCGTGGCGAGAATAGCCGCCATAAGTGTCAACAATAATTTTTCTTCCGGTTAACCCTGCATCTCCTTGTGGGCCGCCGATTACGAATCTGCCCGAAGGATTGATTAAATATTTTGTTGCTGCGTCGGGTTTGATTGTTTCATTTTTAAAAACGTAGTCAATAACGTGAGCTGTAATGTCATTTCGTATGATTTCCTGACATTTTTTATTATCAATTTCACCGCAAATTTCAGGGTCATGTTGGGTTGAAATCACTATTGTGTCGATGCGATAAGGTTTTCCGTTTTTATATTCAACACTCACCTGAGATTTTCCATCAGGTCTTAAATAATCTAAAGTTCTATCTTTCCTTACCTGTGCAAGGCGATAAGCCAACCTGTGCGCCAAAGAAATAGGTAAAGGCATTAATTCAGGGGTTTCATCGCATGCAAATCCAAACATAATACCCTGGTCGCCTGCACCAACTTCAAGAGTTTCTTCGCAAGATGTTGCAGAGTTATCATCGCGTGTTTCAAGGGCTTTATTTACGCCGCCTGCAATGTCGGTTGATTGTTCATCAATTGAAGTTAAAACAGCGCAAGTTTTGTAATCAAAACCGCCGCCTTCGTCGCCTTTGTAGCCGATTGATTTAATTGTGTTTCTAATAACCGAAGGAATATCAACATAGCAATTTGATGTAATTTCGCCGCAAACAAGCGCCATACCTGTTGTAACGGTAGTTTCTGCCGCAACACGTGCTTTTGGGTCTTGAGTTAAAAATTCATCCAAAATTGCGTCTGAAATTTGGTCACAAACCTTATCGGGGTGACCTTCTGTTACTGATTCAGAGGTAAATAAAAAGTTTTTTAGTGCCATTGTTTTCTCCTTGGTTGTTAACAAAATAATAGCGCAAAAACGGACAGGGTCAAATTTTACTTGTAGTACAGCTAATTTTAGGGTAAAATACCCACAAGAATAAACAGAAAAATAGGATTAGGGAAATAAAATGGAATTAGCTTATAAAAACATTAACTGCGGAACAATTAGAGAAGATAACATCGGAAAAGAAATTGAGATTGCAGGTTGGGCAAGTACAATACGCGATTTAGGCGGTATTATTTTTGTTGAAGTGCGTGACAGAAGCGGGCTTTTTCAAATTGTTGCCGATCCCAATAAAAATCAACAAGTTTACGAGACCTTCAGAAATTTAAAAACAGAATATGTTTTGCGCACAAAAGGTTTTGTTTCTAAGCGTCCGGATGAAACAATTAATTTAAAACACGCAACAGGAAGCGTTGAAATGTACCCTGATGAAATTGAAGTTCTTTCAACAGCGGTGACCTTGCCTTTTATTTTGGATGATGACAGTGTTTCAGAAGATATTCGCTTGAAATATCGTTATCTTGATATTCGAAGCGAAAAAATGATAAACAATTTAAAGTTACGCCATGACATTGTTACAGCAATTCGTGGTCATTTGAATAAAAATGATTTTATGGAAGTTGAAACACCTATTTTAATCAAAACAACACCTGAGGGTGCACGTGATTATTTGGTTCCAAGCCGTGTGCATGATGGTAAATTCTTCGCATTGCCACAATCGCCCCAAATTTTTAAACAACTTTTGATGGTTGGCGGTGTTGAAAAATATTATCAAATTGCTAAATGCTTCAGAGACGAAGACCTGCGCGCTGACAGGCAACCGGAGTTCACACAAGTTGATATTGAAATGAGTTTTGTTAAACAAGACGATGTTTTAAATATGGCCGAAGGCCTTGTTGTCGAAGCATTTAAGGTAGCCAACGTGGAAGTTCAAGCGCCTTTTAAACGCCTGACTTACAAAGAAGCTATGGACAGATTTGGTTCAGATAAGCCCGATACCCGTTTCGGGTTGGAACTTTTCGATGTTTCAGATATTATGGCAAATTCAACGTTTGAAGCATTTAAAACAGTTGTAACTTCAGGCGGAACTGTTCGTGCAATTAAAATTCCAGGTATTGCGAATTATTCAAGAAAAGATATGGATGATGTTCGCAACCTTGCGATATCATTTGGCGCGAAGGGTTTAGCGTGGGTAACATATATGGAAGATGGCGAAGTGAAATCGCCCGTGTTTAAATTTTTAACGGAAGATCAAATTGCCGATATTGCGCGCCGTGCCGATGCTCAAAAGGGCGACATTGTTTTCTTCGTGGCAGATGCGCCAAAAGTTGTATTGGATGTTTTGGGTCGTTTGCGTCTTCATTTTGGAGAAAAATTAAGCTTAATTAACCATGATTTACACGATTTATTATGGGTTGTAGATTTCCCGCTTTTTGAATACAGTCCCGAAGATGACCGCTATGTCAGTGTTCATCATCCGTTTACAAGCCCGAATCTTGAAGATTTAGACAAACTTCAAAATGACAAAGGTAATGTACGCTCAATTGCCTATGACATAGTTTATAACGGCAATGAACTTGGTGGAGGCTCAATCAGAATTCACACTGCGGAACTTCAGCGACAAGCATTTGAGGCACTAGGGTTAACACAAGAAGAAATTCAGGAAAAATTTGAATTTATGATTAACGCTTTTAAATATGGCACCCCTCCCCACGGCGGTATTGCGCTCGGGTTAGACAGACTTGTTGCGCTTTTAGCGCGCACAACTTCCATTCGTGACGTGATTGCATTCCCGAAAAATTCACAAGCGAGGGATTTAATGACAAATGCACCCGGAATTGCCAGTGAAGAACAGTTGCGCGAATTGCATTTGCGCCTTAGAAACATTCCAAAGCCTCAGTAAAGTTCTGGTCAGGGGTTCAAAAATGTGCTAGGATGTTACTATGGCTATCTTAAAAATTGAGAAATACGGCTTCTCCGGCCTGCGTGAAAAATCGCGCGAAGTGACGAAGATTTCAAAAAAAATATCAACTTTAATTG
>JAVBQM010000020.1:0-6597 GCA_031549065.1 Candidatus Gastranaerophilales bacterium
GCCAAGGCGACCATATTTACCCCGAAACTTGTCGCAAGTGTGGTTTGCTTGAAGAGGTTATTTTTTACAACGTCAGGTTTTGCGTCGCGCTTTAATTCAACAACCACGCGCATTCCGTCGCGGTCAGACTCATCACGCAAATCGGAAATACCTTTAAGTTTTTCTTCTTTAACAAGTTCGGCAATTTTTTCAATCAACATCGCCTTGTTTACCTGGTAAGGCAATTCGTCAATGATAAGCGCGGTTCTGGCTTGTCTTCCGCCTCCGCCTGCCAGTTCTTCAAAGTGGCTTACAGCCGACATTTTAATTGAGCCGCGGCCTGTTTCATAAGCCTGTTTAATTTCTGATGTTCCTACAATCGTTGCTGCAGTGGGGAAATCAGGCCCTTTGATATGTTCCATTAATCCGTCAATTGTAATATCCGGGTTATCAATTAAGGCAATTGTGCCGTCCACAATTTCATTTAAGTTGTGCGGCGGGATGTTTGTTGCCATACCAACTGCGATACCTGAAACGCCGTTTAAGAGTAATATCGGAAGACGCGTTGGTAAAACATCCGGCTCAAGCAATGAACCGTCGAAGTTTGGTGTGAAATCAACTGTTTCACAGTCAATATCAGCCAACATCGCGGTTGTAATTTTGTGCATTCTGGCTTCCGTGTACCTCATCGCAGCGGCATTATCGCCGTCCACCGAGCCGAAGTTTCCATGCCCGTCAATTGTTTGGTAACGCGTTGCGAAGTCTTGCGCCATACGGACTAAAGAATCGTAAACCGCTGTATCACCGTGAGGGTGATATTTACCGAGAACTTCACCGACGATTCTCGCACATTTTTTATAAGGTTTGTCGGGTGTCATGCCAAGGTCGTTCATTGCGAACAAAATACGTCTGTGAACAGGTTTTAAGCCGTCACGAACATCCGGCAGCGCGCGGCCTACAATTACGCTCATCGCGTAATCGATATAGCTGCGTTTCATCTCATCCCTTATGTTAATTGGAACAATTTTTCCGTGGTCGAATAAATTTGTCTGACTCATTATGACTCCCCTTTATACCCTAATGGTACAACAAAAACGGGGATTTGCAAGAATGTAACACAGCTTCGACCATTTTTCTTAAATTACCCGAAAAACCATCTGGCGAAATTGCTCAAAGCTTTTGGCGCCCCCGGGTGTTTGGCAAGCTTTCTTTGAGCGGCAGCGCCTACTTTGGAACTGAAAGAGTCCGCCAAATATTCATGCCCTTTGGGTTTTACGGCTGTTATTATGCCGGCCAAGGCTTGAAATCTGCGCCCTTGAAAATTTGTGGGGATTTTAATCGGAGATATTAACATTTTGTTTTCCTTCGCACTTCCTTATTTTGGTTAAAAACGCTCAAAGAAAAAAGTTGCTTACGCCTTTTTGCTCCTGAGGAACTTCGTTCCACGTCGCCGTCGTAGTGCTCGCGTCACCTTCCTTCGCAGGCACCGCTTAGCACCGGCTCACGCCTTCTGGCTCCTCGGATCTAAAACATCGCGAACCGTATCGCCTAAAATGTTAAAACTTAAAACAGCAATAAAAATAAGGAACCCGGGCGTTAAAAGCCATGGCCGAGAAATTATTTTTGTAAATTCCTGTGCTTCTTTTAACATATTTCCCCAGCTGGCGTCAGGCTGTTGAATTCCAAGCCCGAGGAAGCTTAAACCGCTTTCGGCAAGGATATAGCCGGGAACAGAAAGCGTGATTGCGATAATAACATAACTTGAAGTTTGAGGAAGGATGTGTTTAAGAATAATCCGCGCTTTTGTTGCCCCAAGGGCGATTGCGCTTTTAACGTAATCTTGGGTTTTAATTGACAGAACCATACCCCTCACAACCCTTGAAAAGCCAGCCCAGCCTATAAAAGCGAGAATTACCGTAATCAGTGCAAACCTTTGCGCGCTAGACATCCCCGAGGGCAGGATTGCGGCAAGAATAATCAAAAGGTAGAAACTCGGCACGCTCATCACTGTTTCGGCTACCCTCATCATCACGTTATCAATCCATCCGCCAAAATAGCCTGAAATTCCGCCGTAAAAAAGCCCGATAGGAAACGAGATAAAAAGCGCCAAAAAGCCGATTGTCAAAGAAATTTGCCCGCCGTAAAGAAGCCTTGAAAAATTGTCGCGGCCGTTGATATCGGTGCCCAGTAAAAAGAGTTGTCCGCCTTTATCTACGCCAATTAAACGCCCTTTGTCGAAAAATTTAAGGTAATATTTTTGACTTCGATCTTGCTTGAATTTTATGCTCAAACTCTTGGCGTCAAAGGTTTTAACCCAATTATAGGTATAAGGGCGCGAGAGTTTGTTTTCAGCTGTTATAAAATAAACGTTTGAAGGGGGCGCGTAAGAAAGTTTTCGACTTGAAAAATCTTTCGAATAAGGCGCGAAAAAGTTCGCAAAGGCAATCGTAGCGTACAACAAAACCAGCACCACAAGCGCACACAGACTTAACTTATCCTTATAAATTCTTTTTAAAACTTTCTTCATGTGCGAACCCTCGGATCGGTGAGGCAAAGAAGGATGTCTGCGAGTAAATTGCCCGCTATAAGCATAATTGAACCTAACATTAGGCTCGCCATAACAAGGTTTATGTCTGATTTCATAACGGCTTCAAGAATTAAACGCCCTAGCCCGGGGTATTGAAAAACATATTCCGTCAGCGCCGCGCCCGATAAAAGCCCCGCAAATTCAAACCCGAACATTGTTACAAGGGGGTTAATTGCGTTTCGAAGAGCGTGTTTTATAACAACCTTGGTGCGGCTTAAGCCCTTTGCTGTAGCAAATTTAACATAATCGCTTTCAAGAACGTCAAGAAGATTCGCCCTCATTTGCCTTGCTAAAGCCCCAAGCGAAATTGTTGTCAAAACAACAGTGGGTAAAACAAGGTGATGAGCGATATCTAGCATTTTTTGCCACCAGAGCATATTGTAGAAGTTGGCACTTGTAAGGTTGCCAATCGGGAACCAGCCTGTCTTTTGGGCAAAAATCAAAAGCAAAATCGCAAGAAAAAATGAAGGAACGGCCATTCCCGCCGTTGCAAAGAGCATAATAGCGCCATCTGCGGGCTTTTTATAATTCAGCGCCGCGATAATCCCCAAAGGAATTCCTAAAAGCCAAGTCCAGAAAATTATGCTGAGCGAAAGCAAAAGCGTATTTCCCGCACGCTCTTTGAGTTTTCGAGCAACGCTCTCGCCCGCGGTTGTGGTTCCTAAATCGCCTTTTATCAAGCTTTTTGCCCAATAAACATATTGCATTCCAATCGGTTTATCAAGCCCGAGGCGTTTTGTTTCATATTCAACAGTTGCTTTTGAAATTGCGGGGTTCATCTTTAATTCTGCCAACGGGTCAACGGGCGAGAGGCGTATTAAAAAGAAGCTTATTAAAGAAACCAATATTAAAATTGGCAAAGTTTGTAAAAACCTCTTTAAGATATACTTTAAGATTTGCATTTTAAAATTCTACATCAAATTTGAGAATAAAAAAATCGCCCCGATGACTATCAAGGCGATCTTGAATTTTTTACAAATATTGCTTACGCTTTTCCCGCTGTTCCAAGAACTGTCATTTTGTGTTTAACAAGTTCTTTAACGGCTGTTCTTCCGGGGCCCATATATTCTCTCGGGTCGAATTTTGCAGGTTCTTCCATAAAGAATTCGCGAATTGTGGCTGTCATTGCAAGTCTTAAGTCTGTGTCGATGTTGATTTTCGCTACACCGTTTTTAGAAGCAAAGCTTAGCATATCCTCTGGCACGCCTTTAGCGTTAGGCAATTTGCCGCCGAATTGGTTACATTTTTCAACTAAATAAGCAGGAACGCTTGACGCACCGTGCAATACGATTGGGAAATCGTAGCCAACAGCTTCGTTAACTGCTTTTTTAATTTCAGCAAGTCTGTCGAAATCAAGTTTCGCATCACCAGAGAACTTATAAGCGCCGTGGCTTGTTCCGATAGCGATAGCAAGCGAGTCGCATCCTGTTTCTTTAACAAACCTTGCAGCTTCGGCAGGGTTTGTAAATTTAGCGTCAGCAGCTGAAACATTAACGTCATCTTCAATACCGGCTAATTTACCGAGTTCCGCTTCAACCGAAACTCCGCGAGCGTGGGCGTAATCAACAACTTGTTTTGTAAGTTCAATGTTACCTTCAAGGTCAAACCTTGAACCGTCTATCATAACTGATGAAAAACCGCCGTCGATGCAAGATTTGCAAATTTCAAAATCCGCACCGTGGTCAAGGTGAAGTGCGATTGGCACTGTTGTTGTAGCTAGAGCCGCTTCAACAAGTTTAATTAAATATGTTTGGTTAGCGTATTTTCTGGCACCCGCTGAAACTTGCAAAATAATAGGTGAACGGGTTTCTTCAGCGGCTTCCGCGATTGCTTGTAAAATTTCCATGTTGTTAACGTTGTAAGCACCGATAGCGTATTTGCCTTCAAGCGCCTTTTTGAACATTTCTTCTGTTCCGACTAATTTTCTTTCACTCATTGTAAAATCCTCATTTAGTAACAAATACACGGGTAGTCTATAACAAAAACATATTTATCGCAAATAGTCTTTTTATTGCCGAACCTACCTCCAACCAATATTGCCTTTTAGGGTAATGAACTCGCTCGTTTTCAACGGCATAATACAGAACAAAATTCGCGAAAATGTACCTATCTTTAAAAGGAGGAAATATATATGAAGATTAAAAAAGTTATTTCAACGGCAACAATTTGTGCGGGCTTATTCGCACTTACTGTTCCAAGTAGTTTTGTTTTTGCAGCATGTCCTATCCATGGCGACACTGTTACACCTGAAAATGCGGGCTGTATGGAATGTGACCAATGTACCTCATCAGACGGTATGGTAACCGGTGCTGCAGCAAACATGGAAGATGCCGAAAAAGGTTCAAAAACACAGGTTTACACCTACCCGGAGTCGGTGTACTCCCACGCAAACACGACGTTCACCGGGGACGAGAGAAATGGTGCCCTCGTAAGCGATGACAGCTACGCAAGCGCACTAAGAAACAACAACGACACTACGGCAGCAAGCAGCGCAAATAATGGCGTGTTGGTTCAATCCGGCCAAATAACCGGTGCTGCAGCGGTTATTGACTCGACAAAAGATATTGATGACATGATTATTCAGAAAAACCCTGCGTTTAGTCCTTCAGCATGTGATTCAATAAAAGTCGAATCACCGACTTCGGTCGAAATTACTAAAAGATATTTGGAAAGCTATGTTCCAAGTAGTGCCATTACAGGTGCAGCCGCAGGTATGAACGGCAAAATGGGTGAATTCTACCCTGACGTTCCTGACCGCTTCTACGCCAGCCGCGAAATTAATATTTTGACGGAAAAAGGTGTTCTTGTGGGCTATCCTGACGGGCTTTTCAAACCTAACAAAAACATTACAAGGGCCGAAATGGCAAGTGCTGTTGTAAAAGGCTACAACCTTGAAGGTACAGCCCTAAGTAACGAAGGCGACTTTGCCGACGTTCCGGAATCAAACTGGGCTTATGAAGCTATTAACAAAGGTACTTCATCCGACATCCTTGAAGGCTATGCTAACGGTACGTTTAAACCGCATAATCCTATAACAATGGCTCAAGCTCTTACTATTGTTGCAAGAGGCGTAAACTGCCCTATGGATGATCAGAAAGCAGATGAAATCCTTGCGAAATACTTAGACAGAGGCCAGGTGCCTTCTTGGGCAAAACAGAGCGTCGCAATCGCTATTCAAAACGGTGCGCTTGACCACTCTAAAGCAGGCAACTATATTCACCCTAACAAAGAAGCCACAAGGGCTGAAGTGGCTCTAATGCTTCAAAACATGCGCGTAGCCGGTGGTTATGACGTTGAAAATAAAGTTGCTGAAGAAAAAAATATAAAATCTTTTGTGGAAAAAGAAATGAAAGTTCAGGTACCAACGCTTGAATTAACAATGAACGATATGTTGAATTCTAAAAACGCAAACGTAGGTGAGAAGTTTGCCGCAACAACCGTCAATGACATCATAATAGGCGGTACGTTGTATCCTTCCGGTTCTCGCGTTAACGGTCGCGTTATGGAAGTAACACGTCCTTCGAAAAATTCTGAAGGTGCTATGAGACTGTCGTTTGAAGAAATCGTTGACGTTAACGACCACTCACAAAAAACTACACTACCTAAACAAGTGTTAACAGCGCGTGTTGATAAAACAGAACAATCAAGCTGGTTTGCAAGAACAATTGAATTCCCGTTCACTTGGACAGGCTCATTGCTTGGTAACGCAGGTCGTACAGTCGGTGGCGCAGCGATAGCTCTTTCAAACGCAACCGAAAACATGCTTGATAGTGTGGGTACAGGTTCAGCAGAAATCTTAACAGGTAAATTCCGTGCCGGTGGTAGAAGCTACCAAAACGCAGGTAAAGCGCTTGTTATGGCCCCTGTTGACATCACCAGAACAACGTTTTCAGGTTTAGCGGGAACGTTCCAAACAACAGGCGACGAGTTTGCATACCTATTCGACGCTTCAGGTCAAAAAATCTCATCAGTTAACCCTAAACAAAAAATTACTATCGCCTTCGGTGAATAATTAAAATTATATAATTAAT
>JAVBQM010000003.1:0-5741 GCA_031549065.1 Candidatus Gastranaerophilales bacterium
AGACATGTGCGCAATACGCTCCAGCTCGCTTATTTGCTTGGCAACAATTTCTGCCAGATAATCTTCTTTTTCAACAAGTTCATCGCTTTTTCTGTCAAGTGTAAGCTCTTTATCTACAGCCCTTTGCGCCATTTCTTCAACCTGGTCTTCGCGCTTTGCAAGCTTTTGTTCAATTTTGTTTATTTCGTTTCTGCGCTCGCGGATTTCTTCATCAAGTTCTTTGTACTCGCGTTGAAGTTTTTCTTTCGCGCTAACCATGGCCTCTTTTTCAAGATTTCTGCTTTTTTCGTCATAGTCTTGTTTTAGTTTTTCTTCGTTTTCCTTCAAAAACGCAACTTTTGCCATGAGTCTGGAAATCCAAACTGTGCAGACTATTGTGGCAAACATAAGGATTATGATGGTTATCAACCATTGTGTATTTACGGCTGCTAAATTAATTTTACTAATTCCTTTACGATACGTTCATTTTTATACCAAGAAAATAATATCATAAACACTTTAAATAAACAATGAACTTTGTTTGTTTCAACTCATTCGCTCAAAATCAAAATAGCTTTGCTTTTTGCTTTATCGCTCATTTCGTTATAGCAAAAAGTCGACAAGTTTTTTACGAAGTACCTTCCAGCGTGTCGCCCCGATTTTTGCTTTTTCAATTGAATTAAGCCGCAAAGTCGAAATATTTGACAAATTAAGCGAAAGCGGTAAATCCATTTTATAAAGGCAACCGTTCATATTATTTTGAACATAATCGCTGATTCCGGGCGCAGCATTTCCCACAAGAACAAGCCCTGAGGCAACCGCTTCAATAAGCTCTTTTTCAACCCCCTCAAACTTATTTAAACTAACAAAAACGTGAGTGTCCTCTTTGATTTCATTATGAATTTTATAAGGAGTTTTTTTAAAAAGCTTATTCAACACTGCATTTTTTTTGGTTGTCAGAAAATCCTCTCCGGTAAAAATGTTTAATTCCTTCCAGGGTTTCCACGGCAGCGCTTTTGGTTCCTTGTAGTATTGAAAATGAACCACGTTAAAATTGTGTTTTAAAAGACGATCGAATAAAAATTTTGTAAAACAAATTATTTTAATATCGCGCAACCGATACCACCATACAAGTTTTTTAGCGTATACCCAATCCATCATGGGTACAAAAATAACATTTTTATTTTTTACTTTTTGAATAAGCCGTGTGTCAAAAATCTCACCCCAGAAAATAATCCCGTCGTACTCATTTGAATTAAGAGGGGTGCCTAAAAACTCCTTATCAAAATCTTTAAGAATAACAAGATAATCAAGTTTAAAGAATTTAGACAGGTAATCTGTAAAAAAATAGTGGGATTTTTTCTTAAACCTCTCCTCGGGGATAACAAAAAGAAAGCTATTCATCTTCTTCAGTATACAAGATGGCATGCAAAAAAGCCACCCTGCAGAGTGGCTTTTTAAAATAGTTTTACAAAATTATCTGAGAGATACTTTTGTGTGGGCGCCTTTTTTACTGAAGCTGATTTTATCTTCTCTTGCTAACCAGCCAAGGCTTAAAGCTGCAAAGTTGTCATCAAGGCTTAGATCTTTTTTCATTTTTGTTGTTGTTACTTCACCTTTTTCGCTCAAGTAGCTGTAAACTGCGCCTACTTTTTCGATAATTTGTTCTTGCATTGGGGATTCTCCTTTTTTAATACTAGCCATATTTTTGTAATATAATCATAATAGTCAGTAAAGAAGAATTGTAAATGGAGCAAACAGATGAGAAATGAAACTACCGGAAAAGCATGGGTTTATAAGGACGACGTGGACACCGATGTTATAATCCCCGCAAGATATTTGAACACGAGCGAGCCTGAAGAACTCGCCAAACACTGCATGGAAGACATAGACCTTGACTTCGCGAAAAAGGTACAAACGGGGGATTTTATTGTTGCAAATGAAAACTTTGGCTGCGGCTCTTCTCGTGAACACGCTCCGATTGCAATTAAAGCATGCGGCGTTCAAGCGGTTATAGCTAAAAGTTTTGCCAGAATCTTCTATCGTAACGCCATAAACATTGGTCTTGTGATTGTGGAAAATGATGAACTTCCATCTGAAGTTTCTAAGGGCGACGAACTTAAACTAGACCTTGATAACGGCATAATTAAAAATTTAACCACTGGCAAGGAATATTCTTGCAGCTCTTACCCTGCTGAAATTCAGGAATTAATTAACGCAGGCGGACTGGTTAAATATACAGCTAAAAAATTGGGAGTTTAAAAAATAATGACAACATATAATATTGCAGTTTTAGCAGGCGACGGAATAGGCCCTGAAATTATCACGGAAGCAAAAAAAGTTTTAACTTCGGTTGAAAAAGTTTACGATATGAAATTTAGCTACGAGGATGCGTTAATCGGCGGCTGCGCTTATGACGTTACCGGAACACCCTTGCCCGATGAAACGGTAAAACTGGCAAAAGCCTCTGATGCTGTGTTTTTGGGCGCTGTTGGCGACTGGAAATACGACACTTTACCGCCTGAAGTTCGCCCCGAGCGCGCTTTACTTGGTATTAGAAAAGAATTGAATTTGTTTGCAAACCTCCGCCCTGCAATTGTTTGGGATGAATTGGTGTCTTCAAGCCCACTGAAGCCTGAAATTGTGAGCGGTGTTGATATTATGATTATTCGTGAACTAACGGGTGACGTTTATTTTGGCCAGCCAAAAGGAGTCGAAGTTCAAAACGGCCTTCGTGTGGGCTTTAATAATATGGTTTACGATGAAAATGAAGTTAAACGAATAGCCCATATCGCTTTTCAAACCGCGCAAAGCAGGGGCAAAAAGCTTTGCTCTGTGGACAAAGCCAATGTGCTTGATGTTTCAAGATTATGGCGCGAAGTTGTAATCGAAGTTAGTAAGGAATATCCTGACGTTGAACTTTCGCATATGTATATTGATAACGCGGCAATGCAAGTCATTCGAGCACCAAAACAGTTTGATACCATTGTTACGGGTAATATATTCGGCGACATTTTATCCGATGAAGCTTCAATGTTATCGGGCTCTTTGGGATTGCTTCCAAGCGCAAGTCTTTCAGACGGTAAAATCGGAATGTATGAACCAATCCATGGTTCAGCGCCTGACCTTCGCGGCAAAGACGTTGTGAACCCGATTGCGACAATTCTTTCAGCGGCAATGATGTTAAAATACAGTTTCAAAAATGACTGTGCTTACGATTTAATTGAGCACGCGGTGAAAAACGTTCTAAAACAAGGTTATCGCACCGCAGACATTAAAGATGGCGCATGTACTCTTATCGGCACAAGTAAAATGGGAAGCTTAATAGCTCAACAAGTGCTGGAAACCGCAAAATAATTTTTTCACATGTTTTTACCGATAAGGTAAGAACATGAAAATTAGCGCGGTAAATAATATACACAAACAAAATTTCAGAGGGACATTTTTCTACTCGGGGGATGACCATTGCAGAAACAGAGAAATTGCAATGGGCTTAACCACCATTGAAGGTTTCTCGCGAAACAGACCCGATAAAAAACTTCCTGTGTTTTATTTAAATGGCGGGGATTTTATGGCAACTGCCGGAATTAACAGCGGCAGCGAAACCGAAGACATTTACGGCACCTTTGCCGCCACAAACCCTGATATTAAATCTGTTTTCACAATTGGTAATATGGAAGCAAGTTTTGTCGCGGAAGATGTCTCAAGCTTTAATTCAAAAATCGACAAAATAAGAAACGGGATCAAGAACATGTTTTTTATTTTTGCGCCGAAAAAAGCTCTCCAAAAAACCGTAAAGGGGGATTGGCAAGTTCCCGAATATATCAAGCCATACACGATATTAAAAGACACCGTTAAAACACAAGATGGCAGCTATAAAACTCAAAATGTCGCCGTAATTGCAACCGGGTCGGATAACGCATCGGCCCCGGAAGCTCAAAAAGCGGAACTGGAGGATGCGATTAACCAACTTGCAAATGAAAGTGAAAAACCCGACAAAGTGTTTTTTATTTCGCATAATTTTCCGCAGGACGATTTAAGTGAATTCGCATATAATAAATTGCAAGAGAAGGGTCTGCCTTTGGACCTTGTTTTAATGGGACACTCGCACAAGGTTTATGAAAAAAACATACCGGGCACGGACATAAAAATAGTATCGCCACCGCCAAACGCTTTGGGGCTTTTACAAATTGAAACAACAGAAAACGGGGTTTCGGTGCCCAAAATACCTGAAATGCCTTTAGCGGCTGACGGGAACCCTGACCCTTATAACTATTATCAAGAAACCTGTCTCCATAACGGTCGGCCCGCAATGTTTACTCCGGGGGGCAAAATTCCGCTTGAAAAAGCTGCATCAAAATATAAGATTGGCGGAATAGACCAGCACATTAAGCTTTTGTCAAATCAGGTGCCCAAACTAAGAGCAACAAACAGAAAGGCTCCTTCAATTACAACGGAACTTGGAACGACAATGGCAAATGGTATGCGCGATCTTGCAAAGGCAGATTTTGGAACTTTGTACGGGTTGCATATAAGAACACCTCTTATGCCTTCTGAAGATAACACCGTTACGCTTTATGATGTTAGAAATACTTTTCAAAACAATTTTAATGTATGTTTAATCAGATTAAACGCAAAACAATTGGTTGAACTGTTTGAAAAGGCGCTGGATAAACAAGGGCAAGGAAGCGACAACAACGCTTTTCTTGAATATTCCGATAACGTTGAAATTACAAGAGACCCTTCCAAAAAAGAAGGTGAGTGGGGTAAGATAAAGCAAATTCGAATTAAACGGGGTGATGAAACGATTGAGCTATTTGATAAAGACGGCAACTTAAAGAGCGAAAAAACCGAATTCAGCATTGCAACTTGCAGCTATATGACAGGCCCGCAAAACAATAAAATTATAATGGACGACGACTTTAAGGTCCAAGAAAAAACGGAATCAACCTTGCTTGACGCGCTAATGTTTGAACTTAATGAAATCTCAAGCGGAAGAAAAAATGTCAGTTGTGCAAAAATGCTCGATTGCTAATTAAAAAAGGCGCCTTATTTAAAAGCGCCCTTTAAAATATTTTTTACTTATTTTTACTGTTTTCCTGCTGCTTCCATAACTTTTTCTTTAAGCGCAGCAACATCTTTACCTGCTGCTTCTAAGAAATCTTTAACTAATTGTTTTTCGGCGTCAGGCTCAAACAACTTTTGGTTGTCAACGTGAACGCTAGAACCGTCAGGTTTTACAACATAAACCGTGGGGTAACCTTCGATTTTATATTTTGCAACAAGCTCTTGGTTTTCAGGTTTTTCGCAGTTTACAAACGCAACGGCAAAGTTCTTTTTGAAATCTTTTTGCTTAGTGACTTTGTCAAAAACAGGTGCAAAGTGTTTGCAATATCCGCACCAATCAACGTAAAACCAAGCTACAACAGGTTTTCCTGTTTTTTGCGCTTTTTCAAAGCTTTGGCCTTTATCGTATTTTTCTGAAATCAAGAAATCTTGACCACCTTGGGCATCTCCGCTTGGTTTGCCGCCAGACACTTGATGAAGCGGTGAGCTTGGGTTAAAAACACCCAGTTTCACAGCCATATAAGTTGTTGTTAAAAAGGTATATGCAAAAGCCAAAAGCAATATGGCTTTCCAGATTTTACAACAACATTTTTTCTCTTCACATTTTGTTTCTTCGCTCATTTTTTTTATCTCCGTTAATTACTATGGATTAATTCTATACCTTGTTTTTATTTTAAGCAACATTTTTTATATTT
>JAVBQM010000121.1:0-5994 GCA_031549065.1 Candidatus Gastranaerophilales bacterium
AGAATGTTATCTTTATTCTTGCGACAACTGAACCGCATAAAGTGATTGAAACAATTGTAAGCCGCTGCCAGCGCTTTGATTTCAGGCGAATTACAGTGGATGATATTGTAGCAAAGTTGCGTGAGATCAGCGAAATTGAGAAAATTAAAATCACGGATGAAGCCCTTTTAACTATTGCAAAGAGCGTTAGCGGCGGGTTACGCGACTCCCTTGCACTTTTAGACCAAGTAGCAATTTTAGGGGCGAAAGAAGAAATTTGCAAAGAATTAATCGACAGCCTGATAGGTAAGGTTACTTTTGAACCGCTAATGCAACTTGCAGATAAGATTTTAAGCGGTGAAATTGAAGGCGCGCTTGAAGAAATTGAAAAAATATATTCCAAAGGAAGCGAACCTAGAAATTTTGTCGAAAATTTTATTGAGTTTTTAAGAAATTTATCTGTTGTAGTGAACGCTAAAAACCCGCAAACTGTCGTGAAATTTACGACTCTTGGTGTCAGCGAAATTGAAGATATTTTAAAAAAGAAATATTCGCAAAGCGCGATTCTAGGACTTCTAAATAAGGCAATTGAATTTTATAAAGAAATTAAGGCGACCACCAATCCTTATTTATGGACAGAATTAATGGTAATTGAGATGTGCTCTCTTGCGGCTGCCCCCGTTTTGAGCCCCACGCCAAAGGCTATTAAAGAGCCTCAACCTGCGCCGGCAATAATACGGGAACCGGAGCCGGCTATTAAGCCTGCAGTTTCCGAGCCTGAACCCGTAGCGCACACACCTTCAGCCCCCGAGCCCGAACCCGTGGTGCAAACACAGGAACCTGCTAAAGAAGCGCCATCCTTGACGCCAACGTATTCAATTAACACGGATGATGTTTGGGGAAAAATTGTGGCTGCTATTCCGACTCCTTTTGCGATGGGATTTTTCAGAGATGTTCCGCAATCAGTTGAAATTACGGAAAATTCAATAATAATAGGCTTTGTAAACCCTAATGCAATCGCGCAAGCTAAGAGCGCTTCAATATCAAACGCCTTAAAAACTGCAATTGAAAGCGTTTTAACACAATCATATGAAATAAGCTTTATTCAGGTTCAAAAACCTGCCCAACCGCAAAAACCTGTTCAACCGCAAGTTTCAGAACTTCCACAGGCCATTACCGCTGATCTTGAAGAAGAAATTTTCGATGTGGAAATTGAAGGTATGATGCAGGCTATTGAAGAACCGGAAAAAGAAGAATTGACTCAAAAGCCTGCCCCAAAAGTTTATTCCGATAAAACCAAGATGATGCTCGAGGCCTTTAGCGGCAAAATTGTAGACTAAATTTATTTTTGTTCTAAAATAAGGGTATGGTTGCAGGCAATTTTAAAGAAACTAAAACACATGAGATTACGGTTGACGTTGTTATTTTAACCATTCATGATGATAAATTAAAAGTTTTGCTTGTTAAGCGTGCGCACGAACCTTTTAAAAATCGCTGGTCAATCCCCGGTGGTTTCGTAAGATTATCTGAAAATCTTGATGATGCGGCCTTACGCCTCTTGAAAGAAAAATCTAACGTTCAAAATATTTACCTTGAACAACTATACACCTTCGGTGATCCGCTTCGTTACCCGAATTCCAGGGTCATTACCTGTGCTTACTTTGCACTTTTAAGGTCGGAAGACATCGTCTTGCACGCTGAAGATACCGAAGTTTCAGATGTTCAATGGCACCCTGTCGGCAAACTGCCGCCTTTGGCGTTTGACCACAAAGAAATTATTGAATATTCGCTCAAAAGAACACGCGAAAGACTCGAATTGTGCCCCATTGCGTTCCAACTTTTGCCTAAAAAGTTTACCCTTACCGAGCTTCAAAAGTCTTACGAATTAATTCTTAAAAAGAAATTTGATAAACGAAATTTTAGGAAGAAGATGCTTTCTTCGGATATTTTAATCGAACACAATGAAACTACAAAAATCGGCTCCAAACGCCCTGCAAGCCTTTATTCCTTCGATAAAATCACTCTAAATTCAAAACGCGGACACTTTTTTAGTTAGCCGCTTTTGATTCAAACTGTGCACTTAGAGCCTTTAGCCTATCGTAATTTTCCATTAACTTAGGGTTTGCTCGTCTGAATTTTTCTGCTTCTTCCGCTGCTTTTTGTGCATCTCGCTTTGCTTTTCCGTTCTTTACGATACTTCCTGTTATTGGAACCATTAGAAGAGGAATGGCAAGCCTTACAATGCCCGTAAATAAGGCTATTGACTTAACCTTTTTTAGTGAACTTTCAAATTGTTCCAACGTGTCTTTATTCGCAAACCTATGTGAGTTTTTGTATGCGGTGTTTATTTTTTCCAGAAATCCGTCTGTTTTTTTATCAACAATAAAAGCTGCTACACTTGAAACCGCAGTTACCAAAGCTGCATTTAGTATCAACATTGGTTTTCTGTCTTTTTCAATCTTCTTGGATTTTGCAGTGTTGCCAATCAACATGCCCGTATAAGCAAGAGAGGAAAGGTTTAACATTATTTGGTGCGAGTATTTGTTAAGTTTTGGATGTGAATTTACCCAATTGATTAAAGCACCCGGGTTCTCTTTGCTTTGCATTTTTGCCATTGCGTGGGCTATTTTGTCTGTGAAGGCATCGGTTACTCTGTTGTAAAATTTATTTGAATCATGGCTTGTGAAGCTTGGGGCGTTGTGCTGGTAATGCGATACGGGAGTTATCATATTCCCCCCTTTAGATTCACGCCAGACGGGCCATTTGTGCGTCTTAATTTCTCACTTATAAATAAATCTTCGGGTTTAATTACCTTTGGCGGTTTTTTCTTGTTTCTTAGTTTATCTATAAGTGCAATCACCGGGGGCATAAAGGCAACGGTTAAAGCGCCTTTTAGACAAGCGTTGACAACTTCGGGTGAATTTTTATAAATCGTTGCAAAGGTGCTGGCAAAGTTTGTCTCTCTGAGCCTTTTAAGTAATAGATTGTTGCTTCCGACATACTTAGCCGGGTTTTTCGTTACTTTTATCACTCCAATTTCAAGAGGGCTTGTGATAAGATTTGCAAGCCCAAAGCTTACGAGTCCGCCAACAATCTCTTTTGAGGCAACCGAAACTTTATCTTTTCCTTCTGCAGCAGGCATTACAAGTGTTAACATCGGCTTTACTGTTGTTAGTAAACCCAAGTTAACTATTGCTCCAAATGTCGCCTCTTTTTTGTCAACAAAATCAAGCATTTTCTCAAAATTTCTATTCTCGGCAAGTGCGACTGCAAGCCCCTTTGCCCTTATCGTTGATAGGAAATTGCCTGTAAAAGTTATAGACCCGCTATGTTGTGCGGGTCTATCTGAACTTTGCGCATTGGCGCTCGATTTACCATTATGTTTAATCATCTGCCCTGTCTCGTTGTGCGACAGGCCATAGTTACTGCTACTATTAGCAATTTTTGATGAGAAACACACTTCCATGGTATTAATCTAATGTTCGAAAATTTATTTTTTTGACAGCATATTACAATATTTTACATAAATTAATATTATGCTTCTTCGCTTTCTTCTTGAACAAGTTTTGAAGATGTACGGATTGATTCCGCTCCACCCTTAGCTTTGAGGTGTTTTTCTTTGTATTTTTTTACTTGACGCTCAAGTTTATCTGCCACAAGGTCGATTGAAGCGTACATTGATTCTGCTTTTTCTTCGACTCTGATGATCTCGCCGCCGATTTTACAATTGACTTCAGCAATATGAGAATCTGCAACGGAAGGGTTTTTTATCACGCTCAAAACTGTTTCAATATTTTGAATTTGATCGTAATGAAGTGCAACTCTGCCTACTTTTTCTTTAACATAAGCTTTGATTGCGTCAGTAATTTCAACGTTTCTGCCGTTAACATGATTGTGCATATTTACTATCCTTTCTTGAATGGTTTTCTTATTATACTAATTTTGAAAGCAAAATTCAATTATTTATTATCCGCAGCATGTCTTTTCTCTGCTTGTTTAATGTGTAAAATAAGTTTGTCATAAGGCATTGCGCCGGGGTATAGAATATCATCAATTATCATTGAAGGAGTACCTTGAACGTGTGCTTTTCGTGCGATTTCAATCTGCCCCCTAAGTTCTTCTTTGATTTCGGGCGATTCAGAATCTTTTAAGAGTTTTTGTGAGTCCAGTCCCAAGGTCTTTGCTAAAAGAAGTACTTGTTCCTTATTTTGCGGGTGATTATCATAAATCGCATTTGCTAAACCCCAGTAATTTCCTTGTTTTTCAGCAGCAAGTGCAAACCTTGCAAGTTCACACGCGCCGGGGTGAACACTTCCTACATAAGGGTTGCATTCAGGGTCGAGCGGATAGTTCATGTGTGTAAATTCAACGTCTTTAATATCTTTGGCGGCTTTGTGCGCCATAATGTTCATCACCTTGCAGAACGGGCACATAAAATCGCTGTAAATTACAGCTTTAATTTTGCCATCTTTATCGCCCAAAATATTTCCCTTTACGGCGTAAGGGTTTTCTTTCATTTCAATAAAAGCAGTGAAGTTCTTATGTTCTTTGGTTACGGGAGCCAAAACAAGGCTTGTGTCCAGGTAATACAAAAGGCCCGCTCCCGAGAGAATTACAACTATTGCAAGCACGGTGTATTTTTTGAAACCTTCAATAAAATCGAGAATCGTTGTTTTGATGTCTTTAATAAAAAACGAGCCTTTCGATTTTGCAAAACATGCTATAAACAGGTCGATAAAATAAGTTATGAAACACAAATAGCAAATTTTCTGTATTTTAAAAATTGAAATTGAAGCAAGCGCAATTGAACAGGTAAAAGCGATAAGCCCAAGGGTTGTTATATAAGAATTTGGCTTCTTGAAAACGTCGAATATGGTATCTTTAAACCAATTTTGAATTTTATCAACAAAAGTTAAGAACAGAATTACAATGTAGAACAACAACCCCCAGAGCGAAAGCGGAACACCGAAAAGAATTGCATAATTTGTTTTTGCAACACCGTCGCAATCAATTAGTTGGCTTACGGAACAAAAGCTTGCACCGGCGTTGGGTAAAAAATTTACCTTTATAAAAATATGGGTCAATTCAATGCTCAAAGTCAGCCCTAAAAGCGCCAGTATTATTAAAATAATTCTTTGTTTCTTCTCCATAATGTAACCCCTGTCGAATTCTATAGAGTCTATTATAACACAACAAATCGCATTACACTCTTGACTGGAGGGATTTATTTGGTAGATTAAAATTATCCTATGAAGGATTTACCAATTCAGTTTTTATCCGTGGGCCTGTGGCGAAATTGGTAGACGCACTAGATTTAGGATCTAGCGCAGCGATGTGTGAGAGTTCGAGTCTCTCCGGGCCCACCACTTAAAAAGACCTCCTTGTGGGGTCTTTTTTATTATGTCTATTTATTATAAAATAAGAAAGACTTTATTGTTTTGCATAATAATATTGGTTGATTAATTTTAACGAGGAGATATTTTGAAAAAGATCTTGGGTTTTTTGGTAAAACATGGAATCAGTAGTTTAATTTTAATAATAATGTTCATCTTAACCATTTTTATTTCAAGCACAATTAGCAGATACCAAATTATTGAACTAACAAAAAATATTAATTACAGCCAAATAGTTGCATCCGAAAAGCAGGGACAAGTGTCTTATTCAAAAGTGGAAGATGATAACTATAAAGATTTCTTGGTTCACTATTACGAAAATCAGGCCGATTGGCTAAATAAATGGTTAGCTGTTTTGGGAATTTTATTGGGTGTTACGGGCATTGGCATTCCTATATTATTGAACACCTCGTATAAGGAAAAAATTGAAGAAATGAAGGGTGATTTTGAACAAAACAATGAATCCGTTATAAAGCAAAAAGAATTAATGGAAGAAACTTTTAAAAAAATCGAAAAAAATTGTCAAGAAGAAATGCATCAATTCAAATGCGATATGAAAGAGGCCATTTTAAAAGCAGAAACGGATAGCATCTTATCGAAAATCAAAAACCTGGAAAGAAAA
>JAVBQM010000091.1:0-6044 GCA_031549065.1 Candidatus Gastranaerophilales bacterium
AAAAAGAATTGCTGAGTATCCGCCTGCAAGAGCTTCACAACTCACAAATATTCCTGTTGCAAAAATCGAAGAAATAAACACCGCCCTCAACCGCCTTGGTGATAAGCTTGAAAAAGAAATTAAAACTTCTGCAAAACCCAATGCTGAAGCAGCCCCTATCGATGCAGCTTCTTTAAGGGATTTTATTTCAGGCTTTGAATTCTTGCAAAACAATTTTGTTGAGGAGCTTACAAGCGAATTTAAGCTTCAAAAAGATGTTTTAAAAGAAATTTTGGCCCAGCAGGCGCAAGATTTAGACTATGCAAGCGTTAAACGAGCCGTACAGGACGCTATTGAAGATAAAATGCCCGCACAAACGCCCGATGTCGGCTATTCTTTTGAAGATATCGAATCTGATTTTGCAAAAATAAGGCTTGCAATTGAAGAAGAGCAAAAACTCCATTTGCCCGAAAGACTCGATGAAATTAGGAATATCGGTCTTGAGAATATGCGGATTGTAAAAAAATCTGAGAAACAAATTAATAACCTCGGCGAGTGGCTCGATGATACTTCATCTTTGATTGAGCTTTTAACAGAAAAGATTGAAAAGGTTGAAAACCTTAATATGCAAGAAATTAAGGCGCGTCTGATTAAAAGTGAGGCGCCAAGCCCCGCGCCAAACGCCGCTCTTGATGAATTTATAGCAAGCGTGAGCAAAAAATATCAAGTTCAGGAAATGAAAATTGAGAATATCGACGAAAAAATTACTACATTAATTCAGCGTCAGGGAGATATTGTCGATATAAAATCCTTTATTAACGCATTTCACGAGAGCGCGATTCAGACAAAAAGCTTGATTGCGCGTGTTGAGGGTATCGAAAATCAAATTTCAAGCATTCAAGGTGCGCTTGATAGAATTATTAACTATATTGAGGATTAGTTTCGCAACAACTTGCGCCTTTTAGAACATTTTTCCCGCGCTAAAAACCCCTTTGGGGTCAAAAAGCTCTTTGATTTTTTGCATGTAATCAAGCGCTTGCTTATCAAGCGCGAGTTCTAAATATTTTTTCTTTTCACACCCTATGCCGTGTTCGCCGGAAAGTGTTCCGCCTAATGAAATTGCGAGTTTAAAGAGTTGGTCTTTTACAAGCATAAAGTTTTTTGCTTCAGTTTCATCGTTTAAATCGAGCGCAAAATTGGGGTGGATATTGCCGTCACCCGCGTGGCCCATAATGCATACTGTGATTGAATATTTGGCGCAAAGTTCTTCAATGCCCCTTATTAAATCGGGAATTTTTGAAAGCGGAACAACGACATCTTCGGTTACAACGTTGGGCTTTAACTTGGCAACCGAACCGAATGCACTTCTTCGTGCCTTCCAAATTTTTTCGCATTCTGCTTGGTTTTTGGCGCTTATAATTTCTTTTGCGCCACAATTTTTTAAGATTTGTTCAATCTTTTTTTGCTCATATTCAGTTGAAGCTAAATTACCGTCAACTTCAATCAAAAGCGCCGCGGCATAATCGGCCAAAAGCCCACAGGGATTGAATTTCTCGATTGTTGCAAGGGTGTTTTTATCAAGCAAATCGACAACACTTGGTGTAATTGAAGCGCCAATTATTTTATTCACCGCCTCGCCCGCAGCAATCACAGAATCAAAATAGCAAAGCGAAAGAAGCGCGCACTCGGGCTTTGGAATGAGCTTTAAAGTCGCTTCGACAATAAGCCCCAAGCCCCCTTCCGAGCCGACAAAAAGGCGTGTCAGGTCATAACCCGTGACGTTTTTTACTATATCGGCCGAAGTTTCAAAAATTTCACCGTTGGCATCCACAATTCTTAGATTAATGACATAATCTTTCATGGTGCCGTATTTAAAGGTTCTTGGCCCACCGCTTGAAAGTGCAACAGCACCACCGATTGTGGAAACTGCCAAATTCGAAGGGTCAGGCGGAAAAAACAGGCCGATCTTTTCAACTTCGCGTTGGAGATCTCCCAATATAACGTTTGGCTGAACCCTGGCTTTGAGGTTTTCTTTGTCAATTTCAATAATTTCTGCCATATGCGAAAAGTGCATTATGATTGTCTTTTTATTTCGAACCTTGCAGCCGCCGCTATGACAGGTTGCAGCGCCTCTTGCAACAATCGTAAAACCGTTCGCATTGGCGAATTTTACAATCTCACTTACCTCTTTTTCATCGCGCGGAAAAACCACAAATTCCGGTAAAATAACCCCGTCCACGTCAATCGGCGAAGAATCAAACGCATAAGGGTAAAGAGCCTCACGCTCGGTTATTATACCCCCTTTAAAAACTTTTTTTAGTTCAGCAATTGTTTTTGACATGGCGTTAATTATACCACTAAATTTTGTGGTAAGATGAATTCAATCTTGTGCCCGTAGCTCAATATATGAGCGAAGCGAGGATACGCGGCTTGTCCGCAAAAACTCCAGCTGGCCCGCAATAAATGAAAACTGAATACTTTATGTGCCCGTAGCTCAGCTGGATAGAGTGTCGCCCTCCGAAGGCGGAAGTCGTGAGTTCGAATCTCACCGGGCACGTGTAAACAAAAAACTTGATTAAATTTCTTGATATGATAATTTAAGAGTGTTGAAAAATTAATAGTCTATGGGCAATTAGCTCAATTGGTAGAGCGTCTCCCTTACAAGGAGAGGGTTGGCGGTTCGAGTCCGTCATTGCCCATTTTTAAGTCTCGTGTTTGGAATATTGTTAGAAAATTGGAGGTGTTTTATGAAAAAAGCCGTATCATTTTTAATTCTATCTTTCGTGATGTTAAATTTTTCCTGTAGTCAATCGTATGCCATAGGCGGAACCCACGGCACAAACGGCAAAGTCTCCGGAAGAAGTGTGGGTGCCGGCGCACTTTCACTTTTAATATGGCCGGGTTTAGGTCAAATAGTAAATGATCAAAAGGATGACAAGGTTGTTACCCACGCACTTTTGGGCTTAACGGGCGTTTTTAGAATCTGGTCTTGCTATGATGGCATAAGAGATAGAAACGGCGGCGTTTGGCGAAATAGAATATAGTCTAAGATAAAAAGGATACAATAAATTTATGAGTATTGCAGAAGAAGAAATCGTTAATCGAGCACCTATGGTGGAATTTAAAAGAAAGTCTATCGGTGCAAACTGGTTTAGAAAACTCGGAATGATTGGTACTGCGCTTTTGTTTACGGGCATAGGTGCTGCAATTATATGGAGTGCTGCTACGGGCAACCCTGCTTCTTCTGAAATGCCCAAATGGGTATCTTGGCTACTGGGTACAGCTTTTACTCTTGTTGCGGGCGCTGTTACTATGTATGCACTCTTAAGTCTTTTTATGGACAAGGTAACCTTTGACCCCACGGGAATTGAAATTAAAACCCTTTTAAGTCACCATACAATTCCTGTTGATAAAGTTATAAGAATCGATTCATACACAGAAACCGTTGATTTTGTACCGTTTATGACCCTGAAGCGTTTTACGGTGATTACCAATACAAAATCACACGAACTTTGCGACCACGACTTTTGGGGTCTTGAATCTACGCTGGATAAATGGAGTCCTTTACTTTCGCCTTCTGAAGAAGTTAAAAATTCGAGAATCGACAGTGTTTATTGGAAAAAGAATATAATAAGCAACGTAAGCGGTTTTATTGGTATTGAGGGCGATTCGCTTATATTCACACAATATCGCGGGGTTTATGACGCCAATAGCGGCCGCATGTTGAAAAAGGGCGAAATTGTAATGAACAGGTATTTGGATAAATTAAAAAGCCTTATTCAGCCTGAAAAACAGATGTGGAGAATCACTAAAAACGACATAAAAAATGTCGAATTAATGAATATTGACCCCACAAACGTTAACGGAAAAACAATGTATAGCTCTATGATCAATTTTAATGCAAATGGGACAAAATACACTCTTACTTATGCTTCAAGCGATGAAAATACTCTTAAGCATTTCAACTCGCTTTTTAGCGTCCCAACAAATAGTTAATTATTTTCTTGTATATACCATTTTTCAAGTACAGCGTATAAAACTTTTGGGTCAATCGGTTTAACTATATGATCATTCATACCCGCTTCGAGGCTTTTTTCCTTATCGCCTGTCATTGCGTGTGCCGACATTGCGAGTATAGGTAAATTCTTGTATTCTTCCATTTCCCTAATTGCTTTTGTGGCACAAAGTCCGTCCATAATGGGCATTTGGATATCCATTAACACAGCGCCGTAGCTTCCTTTTAAAATCATTTCCACTGCTTCTTGGCCGTTATTTGAAACCTCTACCGTGTACCCCTTCATTTTTAGAAGCTCTTTTGCAATAAGCTGATTTATATTATTGTCCTCTACAAGTAAAATCGGCAATGTTTTTGCGGTGTTTATTTGAGACTCTGTGGGGTTTTCCGTTATTTGGGCTTCACTTTGCGCCGAAGTTTCATTGTTTGGTTTTTCCACAGGCTTTATTTTTCCTAAAGATACATCAAACCAGAAAGTCGAACCTTTGTTCGGTTCACTTTGTACGTGTATACTCCCGCCCATTATCTCTGCAAGGTTTTTTGATATCGCAAGCCCCAGGCCGGTTCCGCCGTATTTTCTTGTTGTTGACGTGTCAGCCTGTGCAAATGGCATAAACAAACCGTCTATTTGTTCTTGAGTCATGCCTATCCCGGTGTCTGAAACAGAAAATTTTATTTGAACCGATTTTTCATCCTCAGCTATTTTTTCTGTGTAAATTGTTATCCCGCCCTCCCTTGTGAATTTTATGGCGTTACCCACAAGGTTTAATAAAATTTGTTTTGTTCTAAGTTCATCCCCTATAACCCTGTCCGGTATGTCTTGCGCGGTTTCAATTTTGAGCGAAATTCCCTGTTCTTGAATTTTTACAGCGAAAATAGTGTCTAGTTCTGAAGCAATTTCTTTAATTGAAAACTCAACTTCCTCAATATCTAATTTACCCGCTTCAATCTTTGAGAGGTCAAGAATATCATTTATTATTCGAAGGAGGTTTTTTGCAGATTGGTCCGTCTTTTCAAGATAATCTCTTTGTGTTTTTGTCAATTCTGAGTCTAAAACAATGTGCAAAAGCCCTAAAATGCCGTTCATTGGTGTGCGAATTTCATGGCTCATATTGGCCAAAAATTCACCTTTTATTTTTGCACTTTTCTCTGCCATATCGCGCGCATGCCTGAGGTCTTCTTCAACTTTATGCATGTCTTTTAACATCGCCTTTAATTCGCGCAAGTCCCTTGTGTAGCCCGCAACAATGTAATCGCCCCGGTGCTTAACTCTTACAAGAGTGATTTCTGCAGGAATAAGTTCCCCGTTTAATTTTTGATGAACCCACTCGAAGCGGCAATAACCTTCATTAAAAGCCTTTGTAATATTTTCAAGCGCCATTTCCGAAGTTTTTCTTCCGCAAGGCTGGTACTCAGGCGAAAGTTCAAAAAATCTGTCTAAATATTCTTGCTTATTCGAAAGTTCAAAAAGGTTTACAGCTTCTTGATTGCAATCGATATTATTAAAATCTTTATCCCAGAAGTTGCAACACATAGGGGTCGAGTCGAGCATGATTTTTGTGCGCTCGTCCGCTTCGCGAATTTGAGCCAGTGTTTCTTTTTCCGCCCTTAAATCCCTTGTGTGTGAAACCACAATATGCTTGCCTTCATATTCGCTGCGAATAAGTGTAATTTCGGAAGGAATAGGTTCCCCGTCTAATTTCTGATGAATCCATTCAAATTTGTTATAGCCTTCCCTAAATGCTTTATCGATATGCTCTTTCGACATCTCGGAACTTAAACGGCCGCATGGCTGATACTCGGGCGAAAAAGCAGAAAAGTTTTCTAAATATTCTTCTTTTCTATTTAAGCCAAAAAGCCTTGCAGATTCTTCATTGCAAGCAATAGGTTTGAAATCTTCGCTCCAGCAAACAGTTCTGACCGGCAGCAGCTCATACATTATTCTTATCAGCTCATCGTTTATTTCGAATTCTTTTTCCATAAAATATTTTGTTTGTACCAGCATAAAATATTACACAAACATGCTAGCATAAAATTTATTTAAAATTAT
>JAVBQM010000082.1:0-6492 GCA_031549065.1 Candidatus Gastranaerophilales bacterium
ACGTATATTGCTGCATTTGTCGGATAATCATACGCGGATAATAGACTAAGCTGCGAGGAGAAAAAACGTACCCTTGGGGGTACGTTTTTTATTGCGAAAGCCCATATAATGGCGTATAATTTTAACCATGGCGGATAGATTACCAAAAATAGACGTTATAGTTGTGGGCGCAGGACCTTCGGGAATAGCGAGCGCAACCGTGATTGCCCGGGCAGGAAAAACTGTTGCAGTATTGGAAAGAGGGAGTTTCTTCGGTTCAAAAAATATGTTTGGCGGCGCCATTTTCCTTCATTCCTTAAGAGAATTATTCCCCAAAACTTGGCACGAAGCTCCATATGAAGGATGCATCACGCAGCACAATTACAGTCTTTTGAGCCAGGGGTCGTCTGTTGACATTTCATACAAGAGCGATAAAGAACCCAACCTTGCAACTGCGTTCAGGCCAAAGCTTGATGATTGGCTTGTCACGCAGGCAAAAAAAGAAGGCGTGTTTTTCGCTCCGGAAACTCTTGTGCGCGAATTGATTGTTGAAAATGGCAAAGTTGTGGGCGTTCGTACGGATTTAGAAGATTTTTTTGCGCCCTTGGTTATTATTGCCGAAGGTTCGCATTCAAACCTTGCCCAGCAAATCGGCCTTAAAAAAACCTTGAAGCCTGAAAATTTGGTACTTGGAGTTAAGGAAACATTGAAGCTTGATGGCGCTATTATCAGAGAACGCTTCGGTTTGAATGAGGGCGAAAGTTGCGTATACCAATTTTTTGGGGGTATCGCCGAAAACCCTCAGCCGCTTTCAATGGGGCTTCTCTACACTTTTAAAAACCATATTTCAATCGGTATAGGTGCAAACCTTAAAGATTTGGGCGATTTAGAGCTCAAACCCTATGAAATTCTTGAAAATTTAAAGGCTCATCCGAGCGTTGCAAGACTGATAAAAGATGCACAAAGTGTTGAATACAGTGCCCATACAATTCCCGAGGGCGGATATTATGACCTTGCAAAATTCTGCACCGATGGCGCCCTTGTGGTTGGCGATTCTGCGGGTTTAGTTAATAATATTTATTTTGAAGGCACAAATCTTGCAATTAAAAGCGGAATTTTGGCGGGTGAAACTGCGGTTGAAGCAATAAATGCCGGTAAATTTAATAAAAAAACATTGTCGGCTTACGAGAAAAAACTTAAAAAAAGTTTTATAATGAAGGACTTAAAGGGTCATAGAAATATTATGCAAACTCTTCATAAAAGCTCGAATTTTGTTTTTGACCTTGCACCTAAAAAAGCAGCAGAGTTTTTCAAAATATTCACAACTGCAAGCGAAACTCCCAAAAACGTTGCCTATAAGCGTTTTGCGTTCTCGCTTTTAAAGGAATTAAAAATCATTGAATTGTTAAGATTTGCCAAATGCATATTTGAGGTGCTAAAATGAGTGATAGTTACGGAAAAATTGAAGAAAAATTATCGCTTTTGAAATATAAATCTGATAATTCTTCGCATATTCAAGTTGACACTAAATCCTGTAACGCTTGCGAGATCAAGGCCTGCACGTTTGTATGTCCTGCGGCAGTGTATACTTGTGAGAACGATGAATTGAAAGTTGAATATGAAAACTGCCTTGAATGTGGAGCATGTAAAGTAGCCTGTAAAGCTGTAGACTGGCGCTATCCTGCAAGCGGCAAGGGAGTTGTGTATAAATTTACCTAATAAAATAACCAATGGAGTAAAAAAATGAATCGCTATTTTTCACGCTGGTACGATAAAGACCCTGTCTTATCTATGTCGATGAGAACGCTGTCCACCTCAGATGATGCTACACAAATTTCTGTAGCACTAAACCTGATTAAGGTGATAATTGAACACTCAATCAAGCAATATGAATTTGAAAGCGTAGATGACATTGTGACTGCTGTTGAAGACGGTATTATTCAGCGCGGAAACCGCAGGTGGTATGACCTTGATGTGACCGTCAGAACTGCAATTCAGATGCTTGAAAAAACCACTGCAGAAACAAGGCAAAAGGTGGCGCTCGATATGGCACAGCTTGTTATTGAAAAAATCATTCAAGATGTTGATGAGGAAGAAGACGGCGCACCTGTTGAAAATAGACGCACTAAGCAAGGTGGCCTAATAGAAGAAGACGAAGACGGCAACCCGGTGATTTACCTTGAAGATGATGCCGGGCAGGATGTTAACACAGAATTAAATTGAGGGCGGGCGCCGATTGTGAATGATTTAGTGCTGTTTGAAAATTTAAAAGCGACGGTTGACAAGGACCCTTCGAATTTTCAAGCAAAACGTGAATTGGCAATACTTTGCCTTGATTTGGGCTTTGAGAAAATGGCCTTGAAGCACCTTAATGCCTTGTCGCAAATTTTCCCCGAAGATGCCAACCTTTACTATAATATCGGTATTTGTTGGGAAAAATTAAAACACCCCAAATTTGCCTTAAAAGCCTATAAACAAGCGGTTAGTCTCAAGGGTGATGACCCTGATTTTCTCTATAATCTTGCTCTTGTGCTCGAAGAACTTGGCTATGATGATGAAGCCATGCTTAAATTTAAAAATGTAATTTGCATTGAAAACGAAGATGCTAATTCGTTTTTCTCAATCGGCTGTCTTTATGTTAAAAAAGGTGAACACGAAAATGCCATAAAATGCTTTAAAAAGGCGATACAATTCAATTATAGCGATTATTTTGCCCACTTTTATCTTGCGCAGGAGTACAAAAAAACAGGGGATATTGAAAGTGCAATTGAGGAATATATAAAGGTTTTAGAGCTTTCCCCCGACTACTCTTGGGCGCATTTCAACCTTGCGCAAATTTATTATGAAACGGGTGATATCGGTGAAGCCATTGAGCATCTTAGAAAATGTATTGAAAAAAACCCCAAAGATGCCGAAACTTACAAATTGCTTGTGAAAATTTTGTTAAATATGAATGACTTAAAGAGCGCAATTGAGGTGTTGACCGAGGCGCGGGGGCGAGACATCGAAAATGGCGATATCTTCTATTTAACGGCTAAAACATATGAACGCCTGGGGGACAATGAAAATAGGGTGGTAAACCTTGAAGAAGCATTAAGCCATTATAAAACCTTAAGTTTTGACCCGAAAGCGGTTAAAAAGGAATTAGAGAAGTGCAAAGAGAAAAAGTGATACAAGGCAAGTTAGATGTTAATCAAGGTGGGGACGACAAATTTTTTATTGCATTTTCGCATTTGATTGGCATTGCGCCGATTTTTAAATTTCGCTTGCTTGAATTTTTCGATTTTGACGCAAAAAGAGCCTGGTATTGCGATAAAAACGACCTTAAAGCTCTTGCGGAAGCGAACCCCGAGATGTCTATTTCTAAGAATTTTCTGTCACTACGAGATTCAACCAACCCTGATGAGCTTCAAGCTGGCGCTGATTACATTACCATAAATTCGCCGAAGTACCCGGAACTCCTTAAAAACATTCCCGACCCGCCGATTTTACTTTACTATAAGGGTGAGAGCGCGCACCTGAGTGCGCGCGAGGGTGAAACGAGCGAAGGAATTTTTGAAAACACCCTTGCGGTTGTAGGGTCAAGAAGAGCGAGCGACGGGGCGAAACTTGCGCTTGATAAAATCTTAAGTGATTTTTGCAATCTCCCTGTGACCATTGTTTCCGGTCTTGCGCTTGGAATCGATGCTCAAGCCCATAAAAGTGCCATTGAAAACGGTTTAAAAACAATCGGCGTTATCGGTTGCGGCATTAATATGGTTTATCCGCACACTAATGCCGAACTTTATAAAAAAATTGAAAACGGTGCAGGACTTATTTTAAGTGAATTTCCGCCAAACACTCCCCCTATGC
Organism: Candidatus Gastranaerophilales bacterium; assembly: GCA_031549065.1. GTDB lineage: Bacteria > Cyanobacteriota > Vampirovibrionia > Gastranaerophilales > Gastranaerophilaceae > JAVBQM01. The sequence continues at coordinate 3,832 of JAVBQM010000082.1, forward strand.
CGCATCATTTTCCCCAAAGAAACCGTATAGTAACAGGACTTTCGGCGGGCACTCTGGTTGTGGAAGCTGCGCTTAGAAGCGGTGCGCTTATAAGCGGAAATTTAACGCTTGAACAGGGGCGCGAATTGATGTGTATGCCCGGGCTAATTTCAAACCCAAACACAGAAGGGGTTTACAAGCTTTTAAAAGACGGCGCCGCAATGGTAACATGCGCCAACGATATCCTTGAAACGCTCGGGTGGAATTTTAGCACTGCTCCTTCGAAGGCTTCGAACCTAAAGGGTGTAGAAAAAAATATTTTTGATATAATTTCCCTTGAGGGTGCTACAATCGAGAAAATTCAGGCCGAGTGCGATGAAAGCTTGAATCAGCTTATGATAACCTTGACGGGACTTGAACTTCGGGGTTTAATTAAACAAATCAACGGAAGATACTATATTACGGGAAAATAAATGGCAAAAACGGCTGAAAAAGCATTGGTGATAGTGGAATCACCGGCAAAATCAAAAACAATTAAAAAGATTTTGGGAAATAATTTTACTATTGAAGCGAGCTATGGCCACGTGCGTGATTTGGCACCAAAAGGGCTGGGCTTTGATATCGAAGACAATTTTAAGCCCACTTTTGTTGTTATCCCTGAAAAACAAAAAGTTGTAAGCGCGCTAAATAAAGCCGCAAAAGATTCCGATGTTATTTATCTTGCCTCCGACCCTGACCGCGAAGGTGAAGCGATAGCATGGCATGTCCGCGAAGTTTTAAAAGTTCCGGATAGCAAAATCAGGCGAATTGTTTTTAACGAAATCACCCCAAAAGCTGTAAAAGATGCGGTTAATAACCCACATTCAATTGATATGCTTAAAGTTGAAGCACAACAAACCCGCCAGATTTTAGACAAACTCGTTGGCTTTAAAATAAGCCCGATTTTATGGGAAAAATTGCGCAACTACAGGCTTTCAGCAGGCCGCGTGCAATCTGTAGCGCTTCGTATTATTTGCGAACGTGAGGATGAGATTGAAGCGTTTGTTCCTGTCGAATACTGGAGTTTGGCTGCGCTGCTTGAAAAAAATAAGTTTGAATTTGAAGCTCAACTTGCGCGCATTAAAAAAGGCAGCAAGGATGAAAAGCTCGAAATTCCAAATGAAGCTGCAGCTAAAGAAATCTTAAAGAAACTTGAAGGTGCTAAATATCTTGTTGATAAAATTACCCCAAGAGACACCAGCCGCAAGCCTCAGGCTCCTTTTATAACTTCAACAATGCAGCGTGAAGCAAGCTCAAAGCTCGGCTATGGTGTACAAAAAACTATGCAAGTTGCGCAAAAACTTTATGAAGGTATCGAACTTGGCGATGAAGGCGCTGTGGGTTTAATAACCTATATGAGAACAGATTCTACGAGAATTTCAGATGACGCGACCGAAGCCGCAAAAAACTATATTACCTATAATTATGGCGCTCAATATTACCCAAAAACCCCTAATAACTACGAAAAGAAGAAGGGTAATGTGCAAGATGCGCACGAAGCAATCCGCCCTTCATACATAGAAAAAACACCGGACAGCATCAAAAAATACTTATCTTCTGATCAATATAAACTTTATAAGCTTATTTGGTCGAGGTTTATGGCGTCGCAAATGGAAAATGCACGTGTTAAAAATATTACAATTGACATTGCGGCAAATGAGTATATTTTTAAAGTCGGCTCTTCAAAAATTGAATTTGACGGCTTTTTGAAGGTTTATACGGATGATGAGGAAATGGAAGTTGCGGCAAGATATCCCGATTTAAAAGTGGGGGATGAACTAAAACTCAATAAACTCTTACCGGAACAACACTTTACCCAGCCGCCGTCCCGCTATAGTGAAGCTACGCTTGTTAAACAGCTTGAAGAATATGGCATCGGACGACCTTCAACTTATGCACCGATTATTACAAAAATTCAACAGCGCGGGTATGTTGAAAAGCTTGATAAGGCCCTTAAACCGACTATTTTGGGACGTACAATTTGTACGCAATTGGTCGAGCATTTTAAAGATGTAATGGATTACAAATTCACGGCCGAAATGGAACAAAAACTTGACGGCATTGCAGAAGGCAAAACCAAAGGTGTTAAGGAATTGAATGATTTCTGGGGTCCGTTTTCCAAAACGGTAGGGGATGCCAAACAAAATATGGACAATGTCGTGATAAAATCCGACCAAAAATGTCCCAACTGTGGGAAGGAAATGATTGTTAAAACAAGCAGGTTTGGCAAACAATTCCTCGGATGTTCGGGCTATCCCGAGTGTAAAACAATGGCGCCATATGGCGATGGCACAGTTAAAGAAGCAATTCCCGATGAACCGACAGATGTAAAATGCGAAAAATGCGGCGGCGAAACAGTAATAAAAACAGGGCCTTACGGAAAATACTATCAGTGTCTTGATACAAATAACGTTAAATGTAAAACGCGCAAGGGAATTGTGGTTTCAACGGGCGTTAAGTGCCCTAAGTGCATAGAAAACAAACGCGACGGCGAGTTAATCCAACGTAAATCGCGCTTTGGCAAACTGTTCTATGGTTGCAGCAAATATCCCGACTGTGATTTTGTTGTCTGGGCAGAACCGACGGGTGAAAAATGCCCCGAGTGCAAGTCGCTGCTATTGAAAAAATTCCTGAAGCGCGGCA
>JAVBQM010000069.1:0-11631 GCA_031549065.1 Candidatus Gastranaerophilales bacterium
CCGACTTTTGTTATCAACTTTTCAATCAGTTTGAATATTACTCTTGGCATAGTTCTTTTAATGATTGCCCTTTATGTTAAAAAGCCGCTTGAATTAAGTTCTTTCCCCTCGATTATTCTTATCGGAACATTGTTTCGGCTGGTTCTTTCTATTGCGGCCACTCGTTTAATTTTGTAAAAAGGCGAAGCAGGGGAAGTTATTCACGCGTTTGGGAACTTTGTTACCGGCGGGAATATGATTGTCGGCGGCGTTATATTTATCATCATAACAATCGTTCAATTTATGGTTATAACAAAGGGTTCAGAACGTATCGCGGAAGTTGCGGCAAGGTTCGCGCTCGACGCGATGCCCGGTAAACAAATGACAATCGACGCTGACTTTAACGCAGGTTTAATTTCGCCCGATGAAGCAGTCCAGAAAAGGGAAGATTTACAAAGAGAAAGCGCGCTTTTCGGGTCAATGGACGGTGCGATGAAGTTCGTTAAAGGGGACACCATTGCCGGTATCATTATCGTAGTTGTAAACATAATCGGTGGTTTGTGCATCGGGGTTTTCATGCAAGGTATGCCCGCAGGAGACGCTGTTCATAAATACACAATTCTAACAATAGGCGACGGTTTGAGCGCTCAGGTGCCTTCTCTTTTAATGGCAATTGCAGCAGGTATTGTTATGACCCGCTCATCTGCCCAAAGCGGCTCTTTGGGTGCAGATTTGGCTTTGCAATTGTTGTCTAAACCGCAGAGTTTGTTTTTCTCTTGTGGTTTTTTGCTTTTCATTGCCGCAACAAGCTCTATTACCGGTCTTCCCTGGTGGCCATTCACGCTTTTTGCCGTTGTTTTAATACTCGCAGCATTTTCGATGATGGTGAACCAAGACGTTGCAGCACAATTGGGCCAGTTGGATGCAGTTAAGCAAAACATGCAAGATTTGGTTAATCCCAACAAAATGTATGAACGCCTCGGGGTGGACGTTTTAAGCCTTCAAGTCGGTTCCGGGCTTTTGGTTATTGCTGACCCTGATCAAGACGGCCAATTGCTTGCAAAAATTGCCGCGCTAAGGCAAAGAGTAACAGATGAACTCGGCTATATCATTCCTAACATAAGAATTATGGACTCATCCGCCATTGAGCCGAACGAGTACCTGATTTCAATTCGCTCAAACACCGTTTCGACGGGTTTTGTTTACCCGGGCAAATATATGGTCATCGCAGATCAATGGCAATCTTTAGGCAAAACCGTGCCTGACAACGCAATTGCAGCCGTTGACCCAACCTATCAATCACAAGCTTATTGGATTGACCCGCAAAATATCGACCCTAAAGAACCTATAACAGCAGTTGACAGTGTGGATGTTATCGTGACCCACTTGCAAGATTGCGTCCGCAAATATGTTGATGAAGTTATGACAAAAACCGATGTTTTAAAGCTTATGGAACTTGTTAAAAGCCAAGACCCGACGCTTGTTAACGACCTTGTTCCGACCATTATTTCAACAAGCGATTTGAGGAAAATTTTTGTTAACCTGATTCGTGAAAAGGTTTCAATTAAAGACATTATTTTCATTTTCGAACGCCTTTGCGATTACGCGCGTTTTTCAAAAGAGCCCGATATTCTTTCTGAAAGGCTGCGCGCGGCTTTAGGGCGTCAAATTTGCCTCGCCAATTGCACTGAAGATAAAATTTTATACGCCCTCACGCTCTCCGGCGAATGGGAAAAAACTCTTGATGATTCTTGTCAGAGAACCGAACTTGGAACTATGTTCCTTTTGAACCCGATGCAAGTGCAAGATTTAATTGAAACCACCGCAAACACGCTCATTCGCGCCCACCAAATGGTGAAACGCCAGCCTGTAATTCTTTGTTCGCCGCGTATTCGCTTGCCTCTTTATCAAATGCTTGAAAGGCACATTCCCACAATTGTCGTGATTTCTTATTCCGAATTAATCACAGACATCCGCGTTGAGGCGTTGGATACTATTGGGGAAGGGTATTAAACGCGTGAGCCGGTGCGAAGCGGCGCGACGGGCGATGAGCCCGACGGGAGCGAAGACACTACGATGGCGACGTTGCGACGAAGCGCCAGCACAGGAGCGAACAAATCTTTGATTTGACAGGAGCCTAAATTATTTTGCTAACAATTCCCAAACATCAACTTTTAAATAATTCGCCAAATCATAAATTTTGCCAATGGATAAGTTTAAAATTCCTGATTCAATTTTTGAAACATAACTCCAGGTCACACCCATGAATTCTGCAAAAGTTTCTTGAGTGTAGCCTTTCGCTATTCTTTCTTTTTGAATATTCTTGCCAACAATTTTGTAAAAACTTTTCTTATCCATAACAGATAATGTTATAAGATATTGACATATATTGGTATGCAATTATAATTGAATAATGAACGAAAAATACCTCATTGTTGATGCAAAAAAGCGTTTTAAGCAAACAATAAAACTTTGCGACTCACTTCTTGAATCCAAAGAATTAAAAACCGCCAAACTTATAACCCTGAAAACTTCGGCTGAAACTTGGTTAGACAAAGCGGATTTGGCTTACGCTTTAAAAACCACGCCACTACCTATCGAAGTTAAACAAACGAAAAATCCGACTTAAAATTCTCCTTCCTGAAATTTAACACCCGAGCCCATCGCCTTGGTGCTGCTGTGTTTCCACCCTGACACGGTTGGGGCGTGTGATCGCCGTCAAATTTCAAAATATCAACAAATTTTAAATGTTCAATCCCGCCGCCCGACCCCTCACAGTAGGCTCTGCACCCGACATAAGCTTTCGGTCAAGAGTTCGCAAGACCCCGTGGAGCGTGGTAAAGCTATTTTACCATGGAAAAAGCGGAAAATTTAATCTTCGAGGCTTTTTTGAACGCACGCCAGAACTTCAAACAACTCTTGGCGTTCAATTTCATTCAATTCAACAAGCGGGCGGCGAACATAATTTTCAACCAATTTCAACCTTGAAAGCACTGCTTTCAAAGGAATCGGGTTTGGCGCCATAAAGAGCTTTTTAAACAGCGGATAAAGCTTCAAATGCATATTTTTCGCTGCGTTGTGTTGGCCCGTTTTGAAGTTGTGAATCATTGATTTAATTTCATTACCAATAACGTGGCTTGCAACTGAAATTACACCGTGTGCGCCAAGCGAAAGCATTGGGAGAGTAAGGCTGTCATCGCCCGAATAAATTGCAAAATCGCCGGGACATTCCATTTTAAGTTCGGTCACAATGTCCATATCAAAATAGCTTTGTTTTAAAGCAACGATGTTGGAATATTCTTTTGCCAAAAACGCGACTGTCGCAGGGGTCATGTTAATTCCCGTGCGGCCGGGGATATTGTACATAATGATTGGCGTATCAACCGAGCGGGCAATTTCGCCATAGTGTTCAATCAATCCCTGTTGGTTGGGTTTGTTGTAATAAGGAACAACCGATAAAATCGCGTCAGCCCCGAGTTCTTTCACTTTTTTGGAACTTGCAACCGCTGTGCGGGTTGAGTTTGAGCCGGCGCCCATAACAAGTTTCGCGCCAGTGCCTTGAATTGCGCTTTTTACAACGTATAAAAGTTCATATTCTTCTTCATGGGTCAAGGTCGGCGACTCGCCGGTTGTGCCCGCAACCAAAATCGCATCAGAACCGTTCGCCACAAGGTGTTTAGCAAGCTTTTCCGCAGCACCATAATCGATCTCGCGCTTCTCGTTGAAGGGCGTAACCATTGCTGTTATAATTTCACCTGCGTTATACCTTAGTGTCATGAGACCTCCTTACCACAATTTCATTTCTATTACTTTTTCGGCTATTCTAACCGTATTCAGCGCCGCGCCGATTCTTAAATTATCCGCCACACAAAACAAATCAATAGCATTATTAAAAGCAATTGATTTTCTTATTCTGCCCACATAAACAGGGTCTTTGCCTGATGCCATTTGCGGGGTCGGATACCGGAAATTCGCAACATCATCTACAACTTCAATACCATAAGCAGTTGAAAGAATTTCGCGCGCTTTTTGAGGGGTAATTTCTTTTTCAAATTCAATTGTAACCGCTTCAGAATGGCCGTTATAAACGGGAACCCTTACCGCAGTACAAGAAATCGGCACGCTTTTATCAAGGTGCAAAATCTTTCTTGTTTCAAGGGTCACTTTCATTTCTTCTTTGGTGTAGCCGTTTTCAGTAAACGAATCAATTTGCGGAATCACATTAAAACCGATTTCATGTTTGAAAACCTTATTTTCATAGGGCATTCCAACTAAGCGCGCTTTTGTATTTTCCGTTAATTCGTTAATTGCCGCCAAACCCGCGCCTGAAACAGCCTGATATGTTGAAACAATCAGTCTTTTAATTTTTGCATATTCATCAAGCGGTTTTAAAACAAGCATTAATTGCGAAGTCGAACAATTCGGGTTCGCGATAATTCCTTTGTGGTTGCGCAAATCTTCATCGTTAACCCCTGCGATAACAAGCGGCACGTCTTCTTTCATTCTAAATGCGCTTGAATTATCAATATAAACGCAACCGCGCTTAACGGCTTCAGAAGCTAAAGCCTCACTTGTCGCACCGCCCGCGGAAGCAAGAACAATGTTTATGCCTTCAAAAGCCTCTGGCTTTGCTTCAATAATAGTGTGGTTTTCGCCTTTAAATTCAATTGTTTTGCCCGCTGAACGTGCTGAAGCTAAAAATTTAATTTCGGAATATTTGACATCATTTTCAATTAATATGTTTAAAATTTCGCGTCCGACAACGCCTGTAGCGCCTAAAACGCCGATTACGGGTAAATTACTCACAGCAGGTTCTCCAATCCATATATAAATTTATTATTTTCGTAAACATTTTTTACAGCCATTAAAACACCGGGCATATAGCATTCACGGTTGACAGAATCATGGCGGATTTTTAAAATTTGCCCCGGTGCGCCGAAAATGACTTCTTGAGAAGCCATAAACCCCGGCATTCTTACCGCATGCAGATGAATATTTTCATAATCCCCGCCGCGCGAACCTTTAACAAGTTCTTCTTCGGGGCAATTACCTGTTTTAAGATTTTTATTCACTTCCGCCATCATTTGCGCAGTCTTTAGCGCCGTGCCTGATGGCGCGTCTTTCTTTTGGTTATGGTGATATTCAATAATTTCTGCATTATTAAAATATTTCGCAGCAGTTTTTGCAAACATCATCATCAAAACCGCACCGGTTGTAAAGTTTGGAACGATAATACAGCCTGTATTTTTGGTTTTTGAAAGGCTTTCGATTTCATTTACCTGCTCCATTGATAAGCCCGTTGTTCCGATAACAGATTTCACGCCAAGTTCAATAAAAAGCTTTATGTGTTCATAAATCATGGCAGGTTGTGTAAAATCAACCACAACATCAGGTTTTTTACTTTGCAGTGCAGCCTTAATATCGCCTTCAATATGAACATCTTTCACAACTTCGCGTCCGATATCGAAAACATCAATTGCGCAAACAAGCTCTGTGGAGGGGTCTTTCGTAACCGCATCCACCACTTGTGAACCCATTTTTCCGAGCGCGCCAATGACTGCAACTTTAATCAAAATAATCTCCTAGTTTATATGAGCCTATTTTATCATAAAATTGGCAACTTTTAACTTTCACGCGTTTATTGACGAATATGAAAATATTAAATATTAACAGCGCCCACCTATGCGCTTCAAGTTTAAAACACCCCAAAACACACTTTGTTGGACATCTCGGCACAGAAGAACTAGCTTTAACAGATGTTTTTGAAACACAAAGAAAAACTTTAATACAAGAAACGGCTTTTTTCAGAGGACCGGAAACCTTGGAATTTGTGAGGGATTATGTTAATAAAACCTTCGCTGATAAAAATAAAGTAAATATAGTTGTTGGCGGATGTTCTAGCGGTGAAGAAGCCTGGACGCTCAAAATGCTCTTTGGAGATAGAGCGGATGTTTCCGGGTTCGACTTAGGAGAAGTGGCCGTTGAAAAAGCCAAATCGGGAAATTACACCATTTCTAAACCGCCCAATCGAATTTATGACAAGTATTATGAAACGCACAGAGATAGATATCTTGCTTTGAAACGGCCTGCAACAGAACAAGAAGTTGAATATAAAAGATTATTCGCAGAATATTTCGAACCGGCAAATTCCAAGACAGATGAACAACCAGCATCTTTTTTCAAAAAATTAACACCTTTGTCGTCAAATAAAACAAAAAATTTCAAAGTGAAAGATAATAAAGCTGGCGATTGCAAATTCGCACAAGGCGATATTTTAAAATTAGATGAGTTTCTTGAACCAAACAGCGTAAATGTATTAACTTTCAGAAATGCCCTTTATCATTTAACAACCACTCGAACAGAAATGGGAGTGCATTTATCAAGACCAAACAAAGAAATAGAGTCTATGTTGGATGATTTATTCGGTAAAATCCGAAAAGTACTTACAAAAGATGGTATTTTTGTTTTGGGTACACATACGAATGACCATTTAGAAAGTTATCCTAAAGATGGCTCCGGAACAGGCGAGTTGATATACCGCCTTCTTGAAAAAAACGGGTTTGAACCCGCTTTTGTTGAAGACGAGAAGGCAAGCGTTTGGCGAAAAGTCGCTTGAATATCACCCTCAATATAAACATCGTGCGCAACTTTTAATCTTCACGTATTTTCTAGAAATGAAAACCACGAGTAAGAAAGGGAATTAATATGTTAAGTAAAATTAGTAGCATTACAAATTTTGGCGCGCTCAAGTACGCACCCGGAGAAACTAAAAAAATAATTCAGGATGAATTTGATACACCCGCCTTAAAACAAGCAGCAAAAGATACTTTTGAAAGAATAAGCGCTGCATCAGACGCACAGTCAATGGATGTTGTACTTACAGCCCGAGACTATAAACAAGAGCTAATGTTTGGCAAAACAAGACTTGTAGAGATTAAAACTGTTGATGATTATACTTCTGGGGACAAGCGCGCGAAATCTTTGGATGTATACAGCAGAGGTTTGGACGGCGAAAATACTCACTCTTCCTCAATCGATGATAAAAAACTTGCAGAATTAGCAAGATTTGAAAAAGGCGTCATCGAAAAATTACAAGAAACAAAGCCAAGCGTTAAGCCGGAATTGGAAAACCTCGACGGTTTGTTTGATTAAAACAAACACTCTATTTATAAAGCCAACAAGCCACATTGCCGATAAGTTCCGGTGATGTGGTTTTGCATTTTTCCATAACAAATTCGCAGCGCGGGTGAAATTGACAACCCTCAATGTGCTCTGTAATCGGGCTTGGCTGTCCTTTGATATTTTGAAGTTTTTTATTCTTATGGGTAGGCAAAGCACCGATAAGCGCCTTGGTATAAGGGTGTTTTGGGTTTTTAAAAAGTTCTTGAGGAGTCGCTTGTTCAACAATTTTCCCCAAATACATAACCGAAACTTCATCGCAATATTTCGAAACTATACCAAGGTCATGGGTAATTAATATAACAGATTTTCCGCGATTTTTGATTTCGCTTAAAAGGTCAAGGATTTGCGATGCTATTGTAACATCAAGCGCCGTGGTAGATTCATCAGCCACAATAATTTCCGCATCAACCAAAAGTGCCATAGCAATTATTATACGCTGTTTCATGCCCCCGGAAAGCTCATGCGGGTAAGAATTAAGACGTTTTTCAGGTTCAACAATACCGACCTCATCAAGTTTTTCGATTATGGCTTTGCGTGCTTCCTCACGAGGTAAATCGACAACTTCTAAAAGTTGATTTTCAATTGTGTATAAGGGGTTTAGAGACGTCATCGGATCTTGCGGGATAAGTGCGATTTTCTTGCCGCGAATTTTTCTGATTTCATTCTCGCTCAACATGAGCAGGTTTTGCCCCTCAAAAAGAATCTCGCCGCTTGTGCATGTGCTATTGACTGTCGCATTTGTGCAATCACCAATAATAGCGTTTTTGGGCAATAATTTTAAAATGCTTGTTGCAAAAACCGATTTTCCGCAACCGGATTCTCCAACAATAGCGTGCATTTCACCCTTTTTAAAATCGAGCGAGAGATCTTTCAGGCAAGGGTGGATTTCATCTTCTATTTTGAAAGAAATTTTGAGATTTTTGACTTCTAAAATGTTTTGCATTGCTTCGCTCCTGAGGGCGCTTACGCCCACGTCGCCATCGTAAGGTTTCACACACGGCTCACGCCCATTTTATCATTATCATCAGGCTTATTCAATTGCTCGACAAAATAGCCGGTAATTTCAATCATTGCATTTAAAAAAAGTGCTTCAACTTCAAATTCATCTCGCCAAGCGTTAAACGAACACTTTGGCGGCAAAATTACAAGAGGGTTGTTAGGAAAATCGCGGCAAACAGAGGGGCGGTTTTCATAATCACCGCAAGCGTAACAACCCGCCTTACCTTCTAACTTGGGGCAATAATAAAAGTTAGTTTCTCCAAGCATTTCGCGCTCTTTTAAAAGTTCAAGATAGCTGTCAAACTCGCCCAACGGCGGCGCGCCGCCGCTTTCATTTTGGGCTTCGCCGTCCTTGTATGGCACAAAAACAGAGGTGAAGCTTTTTGCAAAAACATCCCCGCTCGCTGCGTTATAAATCAGCTCGCGATAGCTGAATTCACTTGAAGCCATTTTGCAACAAGTCCCACAACGGCAACATTCATAAGTCTCTTGCGCTTTTTGAATCGCACGCAATTTTCTCAAAACATCTTTTGAAACAACATTGTTTAAAAAATCAAGCCGCGCTTCTTTGTTTGGAAATGTCTGTAACTTCGAAACAAGCGCATCTTTTGCGCGAAGAAAAATATCACGATAAAGGCGCTGTTTCTCGCTCAACTGTGTTTTCAGGTTGTTTTGGTGCATGGGCCGCTCTCATTTTCTTGCGTCGCATTAAATCCACAAACGCCTCAAGCCTCGTCAAATAACCGGCTTTGCCCGTTTGTTCATCCATAATAAGAGGTAAAATCGGAAGGTCTACATCTTCTCTCATTTTAGGGAAAATGTTTTGCGACATAATTTCGGGCATACAGGTGAAAGGCGAAATGTGGATAAGGCCATCTTTGCCTTTTTCGGCGGCATACATAACATCGCTTATACATTCAAGCGCATCGCCCCCAATATCGCGCATTAAATATGGTTTTGCCATTCTATAGGCGCGCTCAAGGTGAGTTTCACCCTTTTTAAAAATTTTAGGAATAATTGCATCCTTTAAAAACCCGCCAACGGTAAGACTTCTTCTGGTTTGAACGCCCATTTTTCCAAGTTCTCGTTCAATGTTTTGATTTGAAAAATGATCCAGGACAAGGAAAATTTCACCTGTTAAATCAACGTGTAAAACCTGTTTATCAGGATTAATTTTCACTTGCGAAAGCAGCCTTAAAGCTTCTTTCAGTGCACGTTTTAATTCACGCGGAGTAAGTGCGGAATCAATTAATTTAACACCTTTTCTATAAGCTTTTTCGCTATCGCCAAAATTAATTTCGCGCGCGCGGTGGTATGAAAGGAAATTTTCTAATTCATCCATCGCAAAAACTTTTTTCATTGCAATATAAATTGCCGCAATTTTCGGAATAGGATTTTTTGAAGGATGAAGAACTTTTAAAAACCGATACATTCCTTTAAAACCGTCATAGAGGTCAAGTTCGATATATTTTTCGCCATGCCCGTTGTCGCTCAAAGCGTTTTGGATGCTTTTGCCATATTCACCAAGACGGCAAATTCCGGGAGAGGTTATCATTGAAACGTAATCTACCCCGCCCTCAATGGCTTCAAGGAAATTGCCCAAAATTAATTTATAAGGCAAGCAAATGGCCTCGGGCGAAAGTTTTGTACCTAAAGAAAGTGTTTTTTTACTTGTGTATGGCGGTATAAAAGGCTCAACCCCAATTGTTCTAAGCGCAGCCGACCAAGCAATACAGATTGTACCCATGTGCGGAAATGCAACTTTAATTTTTTTGTTTTCTCCCATACATCAATTATACATTAAAAAGTTTTTCATATATAATAATTACAAACTATTTTAAAGGAAAAAATATGCAAGCAAGACGTGCTTCGAGGGAATTGGCTCTAATTTTGTTTTCACAGCTGGATAAAGACGTAAAAAAATATGCAGATGCCGATTTCGAGCAAATTGTTCTTAAATCTGTGCGTACGCTCACAAATAATGCACAAGAAGAATTAAACCTTGTTGCAAGCGAGCTTTTTGAAATCAAAGAATACATAGAAAGCCTTGAAGCTGACCACCCCGACAACCTTGAATTACCCATTGACGCTGAAAATTTGCCTGTCCGTTTTGAAATGAGCGATGTTATGTCTAAAAGAATTGATATTTTAACAGGCGCTGTTGAAAAAACTATGAATGCGCTCGATATCGCAGAAATCACAACTTTAAGCGAAAAGAGTGATGTTAAAGATTATGTTCAAAAAATCGCAAAAACTTATAAAGAAAATGCCGATGAGATTGATGAATTAATTAAAAAATACGCCGTAGGTTGGGACATTGAGCGGATTTTCAGAATTGACAAAAATATTTTAAGAATTGCAATAACAGAACTCGTTTTCTTAAAAGATGCGCCGATGAAAGTAGTAATAGATGAAGCATTAGAACTTGCAAAAAAATATTCTACAGATGATTCATCATCGTTCATCAACGGAATTTTAGCAAAAATCGTCGGATTGCATGTTTAAACGCGTAAGCCGGTATAAAACCGCCTGCAGGAGCAAAAATGTTTAACTGGTTTAAGAAAAAAGAAGAAAACACGCCTCAAGCGCCCCAAGACAACTCACAAGGCGAAACATCTTCAAAAAATATTTTTGAAAACACTTCAAAAGCGCTTTTTGAAGGGCTTTCGGGGCTTTTCGGCGGCGGGGCCGATACCCAAAAACCTCTTGATGAATTTGAACTCGAAGATATTGAAAACAATTTAATTAAGGCCGATGTTGGCGTTGCGCTTGCGAGTGAAATCGTTGAAAAAATCGAGAAAAATAAGTTGAGCGCTCAAGATTTACCGGACTTTTTAAAAACCGAATTTGAAAACACCCTGTCTGATTATCAGAACACTGAATTAAACTATGAACAGGGTAAATTAAATATTTATTTTATCGTTGGTGTAAATGGCGCAGGCAAAACTACCCTTATAGGTAAACTCGCCCACAAATTAAAAAATGAAGGTAAAAAAGTTTTAATTATCGCAGCGGACACTTTCCGCGCGGCAGCAGAAGAGCAAATTAATATCTGGGCACAGCGCGCGGGTGTAGACATTTTCAGAAAAGACCGAATCGATTCTTCCGCCGTAATTTATGAAGGCTTGCAATTGGCAAAAAATGAAAATTATGATGTTGTTTTAATTGATAGCGCCGGAAGATTGCAAAACAAGTTCAATCTCATTGAAGAATTAAAGAAAAATAAATCTGTTATTGAAAAACTCGCACCAGAAGCAAAACGCGAAAATATGCTTGTTCTTGACGCAAACTTAGGCCAAAACGGCCTCTCTCAGGCAAAAGTTTTTAAAGAAGCGGTTGATTTAACCGCAGTTGCTGTAACAAAAATCGACGGTTCGGCCAAAGGCGGTATAATTTTCGCAGTTGCAAAGGAACACAACTTACCTACAAAGCTTATCGGGGTTGGAGAAAAAATCGAGGACATCAAGAAAT
>JAVBQM010000130.1:0-9708 GCA_031549065.1 Candidatus Gastranaerophilales bacterium
CAAAACCAACTTCATCAAGCTTTTTACGGCCAATATTATATTTGCCCAGTAAAATTTCTTCGGCTTCTTCTAAAACCTTTACAGTCATAAGTCCATTTTCGCCGTCAGAGCGAGGGGTTTTGGATTTATTTATACAATCTATAAAATGTTGGCATTCAAGCTTTAAGGGCTCAATTTCAAGATAGTCAAATGTTTCGATTGATTTTGAACCTGGGGAATTATTGTCATAAACCTGAATTTTGTTTTCGCTCAATGTATCGTCCAAAATTGCTGTTGCCTTATCGCCGCGCACAAGTAAGACTACGCGCTTTTGCGGGTGAATCCAGCTGTCTGAAATTTGGCCAATTACGCCATTTTCAAATTCAATTGTAAGGTGCGTAATGTCAAAAATATTACCGCCGTCAGACGCGCAACCATTGGCCGAAATCACTCGCTTGGGTTCAGACCCTATGACATAGGCGGTCATTGAAACATCATGCGGTGCTAAATCCCACATAACGCTTCTGTCATTTTTGAAATAGTTTATATTTAATCTGTCGCTTTGAACATATTTTATATTGCCCAAAACTCCTTGTGCTACAAGCATTTGAAGGCGATTAACAGCAGGGTGATAAAGCAAAAGATGTCCGACCATTAAAACTAAATCTTGCGACTTTGCTATTTTGTTTAGTTCGCGTGCTTCTTCTGTTACAGTTGAAATCGGTTTTTCAACATAGACATGCTTGCCTTTTATAAGCGCTGCGCGAACAAGCGGGAAGTGTGTATGGCTTGGGGTTACAATACAAACCGCTTTAATTTCAGGATTGGCTAAAATCTCTTCAAAATCTTTTGTGGTAGGAATTTCAGGGTATTGTTCTTTTACTTTGGCTAAATTTTCACCGTTCAAATCGCAAACACTGTGAAGTGCGCCCAAATTATAAAAATTTCGCACAATATTTCGGCCCCAAGTGCCGCAACCTATTACTGCTACAAACCTACTTACCATATCTTTATTTTACGCGGGCAAGTATTTAAGTCAAATTAATCTTGTGTTAAGATAAATCCTATGGAAAAGAAAGTTTTGGGTTTTAGGGTTGATTTAATTGACTTTGAGGGCGCAATAGAGCGCGCAATAGAGGCAGCTGTTGGGCGCAAAAATTTGCATATCGTAACAATTAACCCGGAAATGATTATGCTCGCACAAAAAAACCCGGATTTTGCAAAGATTCTAAACGAAGCCGAACTTGTTATTCCTGATGGCGTGGGCGTTAAGCTTGCGCTAAAATTCAAAGGCGTCAATCAGGGGCAAATTCGTGGAGTAGATTTTTCCCACAAATTAATTGAAGTTGCGGCACAAAAAGGTCTTTCCGTCGCACTTTTGGGCGCAAAGGAAGAAGTTTTGCAAAAAACGTGCGAAACTTTAAAAGCTGAATTTAACAATCTTAACATTGTTTACGCGCAAAACGGGTATTTTAAAAATAACGATGAAGTGGTTGAAGAAATCGCCAAAGCGGCTCCACAAGTGATTTTAGTGGCATTAGGAGCACCAAAACAAGAGATTATCATTTCCAAATTAAAAGCACACCTTCCGGAGGGTCAAGGCGCTGTTATGATTGGCGTTGGCGGAACTTTCGACGTGCTTTCAGGTAATGTGGAGCAAGCGCCTATCGTATGGCAAAAACTTGGATTAGAATGGCTTTATCGCACATTAAAGCAACCTGAGCGTTTCAAACGCATTTTCCCGACTTTGCCATTATTTTTGTTTAGGAGTATAATAGAAGCAGCTAGGGAGCCAAGGAGTTAGTTTTAGCGTTGAAAGATTTTACGAAAACCGTCAGAAGCGACATTTTAAAAATGATACATGCAGCAAAATCGGGTCATCCGGGCGGATGCTTGAGTTGCGTTGAAATTCTCTCTGTTTTATATAAAAAAATCTTGAATGTAGATTGCAAATGGGGTGATTGCCCGGACTTTAAAAACCGCGACAGGTTTGTTCTTTCAAAGGGCCATGCTAGTGCAACTTTATACAGCGTGCTTGCAAACTTGGGGTATTTTGATAAAAAAGATTTATTAACCTTCCGTTCACTAGGTTCAAAACTGCAGGGGCATCCATCCTCGCGCGTTGGCCTCGGTGGAATTGAAGTTTCCACGGGTTCTTTGGGCCAGGGTCTTTCAATGGGTGTTGGAATGGCGCTCGGACTAAGACTCGACAAGATTAACGCGAAAGTTTTTGTAATGATGGGCGATGGCGAAATGCAAGAGGGAAGCGTTTGGGAAGCCCTTATGAACGCCGTGAACCAGAAGCTTGATAATATTGTTGCAATAATTGATAAAAACGAACTTCAAATTGACGGCAAAACGAGCCAGATTAAATCTATCGACCCGCTTGATAAAAAACTTGAAGCCTTCGGCTGGCAGGTTATTAGCGTAGACGGGCACGATGTTGATGAACTTGAAGCAGCGTTTAAAAAAGCGCGTGAAGCCAAAGTTCCGTTTGCAATAATTGCCAAAACAATTAAGGGCAAAGGGGTTTCGTTTATGGAAAACGCTGTCGGTTGGCATGGCAAGGCGCCAAGCGATGAAGAATTAAAAGCAGCATTGGAGGAACTAGGTGTTTAGTGAAACTCAAGAAGTAAAATCTCCAAGAACCGCTTACGGTAAGACTCTGGTTGAACTCGGAAAGAAAGATAAGAACATCGTTGTTCTTGACGCCGACCTTTCTTGCTCTACCCAAACTTGTTTATTCGCAAAGGAATTTCCGGAACGCTTTTTTAATATCGGAATAGCCGAACAAGACTTAATTACAACGGCTGCAGGCCTTGCAACAGTTGGCAAAATTCCGTTTGTAAGCACATTTGCCATGTTTGCAACCGCAAGATGCCTTGATCAAATTCGAAATTCAATTTGTTACCCCAAATTAAACGTGAAAATAGTTGCGACCCACGGTGGCATCACAGTTGGAGAAGACGGCGCAAGCCACCAGGCGCTTGAAGATGTTTCTTTTATGCGCTCGATTCCCGATATGATGGTTGTTGTACCGGCAGATTACGAGGAAGTAACACAAGTAATTAAATATGCGGCAGCTTATAAAGGGCCAATGTATATAAGGGTTTCGCGCACAAACTTGCAAACAGTTTTTAGCGAAAAATATGAATTCAGTCCTCACCATGCCGTTAAAATTACGCACGGAGACGATGTAACAATTATCACAAATGGTGAAACGCTAATTGAGGCTATTAAAGCCGAAGAAATTTTGCGCAAAAATGGAATCAATGCCGAAATTCTTCATACACCGGTTGTTAAACCGTTCCTTGCAAAAGATGATGTTATCCAAAGCGCAATTAAAACGGGGCGCGTAGTAACAATTGAAAACCATTCAATCATAGGGGGCTTAGGAAGCGCGGTTTGCGAAGTTTTAAGCGAAAATGCGCCGACAAAAACTCTTAGAATAGGCACACTCGACACATTCGGGCAATCCGGAGAACAGCGCGCCCTTGTGAAACACTATGGGCTTGATTATGAAAGCATAGCCCAAAAAATTACGGACTTCTTAAAATGATACAAACAAAAAACCTTATAAAACAATATAAAAATAAATTTGCACTTTATAACGTGAATTTACACATCCAGGCAGGCGAATTCGTTTTCATCGTGGGTTCATCAGGCGCCGGAAAATCAACACTGATGAAAATGCTCTATATGGAAGAACAACCCACGCGCGGACAGGTTTTAGTCGGCGGAAAAAATATTGCCAACTTGCCGGCCTCAAAAATCCCAAACTTAAGACGCTGTATGGGTATTGTGTTTCAGGACTATAAGCTTCTTCAAAACCACACAGTGTATGACAATATTGCCTATGTAATCCGCACGCTCGGGATGTCTTCACGCGAAATTGAAGCGCGCGTTTTGGGGGCGCTTAAAGTTGTAGGGCTTGACGATAAAGCAAAATCAAAGCCGGGAGAACTCTCCGGTGGTGAACAACAAAGGGTGAGTATTGCACGCGCGATTGTAAACGGACCGCCGCTTTTAATCGCGGACGAACCAACAGGCAACCTTGACCCTAAAAACTCGCTTGAAGTAATGAAAATTCTAGAGCAGGTTAACCAGCGAGGGATTACAGTTATTATTTCAACGCACGACCATGCTATGGTTAATTATTTCAGAAAACGCGTAATTACGCTCGAACAGGGGCAAATTATAAGGGACGTACAGGCAGGTACATATGACTAGCATACATCGCAAAATTAAAGATAAAGTCAAAGAACACATCCCTAAAGATTGGTTCACCGAAATTCGTATTTCATACAGGATTTTAATTGAAACATTTAAAGGAATTTATCAAACCGGCCTTGCGAATATTTTAATTATCACAACAATGGCGGCCATTTTGACGATTTTTGGCTGCATTTTCAGAATCACTCTTTCAACTTCTGGCATTGTAAGTGAAATGGGATCGGTGCTTCAAATTTCTGCATATTTAAAACCGGGGGCAGATGTTAACGCGGCTTCGCGTGAAATCAGGGAATTTGAACACGTTAAAGGCATTGATTTTATTTCAAAGGAACAGGCTTGGATGGAATTAAAGCGTGAAATCGATATGCCTGATGTTCAAAACCCACTTCCTGACACTCTTCGCATCAAAGTAGATAAGCCGCAAAACATTGATCTTGTGCTTGAGGAAGTTAAGCAAGTTCAAAGCATTGAAGACACAAGCTATGCGAAAGATTTAGTTCAAAAATTCCAGACGTTTAACCAAATCAGTCACACCGCTACTCTTTTTGTAGTGATACTTTCGTGCATTTTAACAATTACCGTAATAAACAACACAATCGGGCTCGTTATCCGCAATCGTAAAGATGAAATTGAAATTATGCGCCTTATGGGTGTAAACGATTGGTATATTAAATTTCCTTTCGTTTTGCAAGGGGCAATTTACGGTTTTATGGGGGCACTGATTGCTGTTATCCCGGTAAACATACTAGAGGGCCACTTAATTAAGTTGCACGCATTTTTTATGATACCCGCGTATCAATGGGCACAATCATTAACGATTTTTTCTGTGCTATTCTTGGGAATTGCTTTTTCAGCCGGTGCAAGCTTCCTGAGTATCAAAAAACACCTTGAGGTTTAGTTGGAAGAAGAAGTAAACAGATTACTCGACCAGTATAAGGATATTCCGCCCATGCCGCATGTTATGGTAAGGGCGCTTGAAGTTATCAAAAATCCAAAAAGCGGCGCTCGTGAGCTTGGAGACATTATGTCTGTTGACCAGGCAATGAGCACGAAAATTCTTTCCCTCGTAAATTCGGCTTTCTATGGTTTCCGCCAACAAATTACCTCCGTAAACAAGGCCATTGTTATTTTGGGAATGATGAAGGCGAAAAATATTGTTATGAGCCTTGCGCTAAAACCAATGATGTCAGGCCATGGTTCGCGTGAACTTTGGGAACATTCAATTAAATGTGCGGTCGCAGCCGAACACCTGGCTGAGCAATACAGGGTAATTAACCCTGATGACGCCTTCGTTATAGGGTTTTTACATGATGTCGGGAAAATGCTTTTGGCTTCAAAAGACCCGGTAAAATATTCAAAAGTTAAATATATCGTCCAGCAAGACCCGACGCAGGACATTAACACACTCGAGAGAACAATTCTTGGTGTAAACCACTGTGAATTGGGTGCAATGCTTTCAAAACGCTGGTCGCTTCCTGTGGTTTTAACAAATTGCATTAAGTATCACCACACCCCTTGGCTCTCTTCGCTTTCTTCCGCTTGCGGCATTATTTATTTGGCAGACAGGCTTGTCCAAACTACAATGCCTGCTGTGGTTATTGATGATGCGCTCAGTGAAAAATTAAACCTTAGAATTAGCGACCCGCAAGCACTTCGCGAACAAGTTCTTGCAAAAAGTGCAATCTTGCTAAGGGAATTATCTGTTCAATAAAAAATAATCTACAGATAATCTTTGAATTTTTTATCAACATCAAAGTAAAACCCGCACCCGTCAAGCGTTTGGCCTCCTTGTGCCAAGAAAGTTTTGTTTATTGAAGGGTAATCGCGACAGCAAAGCGCCCGCCAAAAATATTGTTTACATGAATTATCATCACTTAAGCTCTTACATTTGAAAAGCAGTGCGCCTGCTTGCTTATACGGGTCATCGAAATCTTCGGGTTGAAATGGGGCTTGGGTTTCATCCATTATGCCGCTAATAAAAAAATGCTGATAGCGACGGTTTTCCTTTTTTAGAGCCTCAAAGCCTTCGGGGGTTTTAATGTAGCCTTTCTCGTCAGAAAAAATAATGTTTGCGCAGCATTGCCCGCACCTTTTGCAACTGCCTTTTACAACATATTTAGAACTTCCAAATTTATTTTTAAAAAAACTTATCCAATCCTGGAACGGAGTTTTGAAAATCCACACAAAGTCAAATTTCATTTATCCTCCACCCAAAATTCGCCATAACCAATCGGGGACTGCAAATTTTTTAACTCAAAAACCTGTACGAGGTAATGGCCTTTATTATGAAGAACTAAGTAATCAATATAAAAATGTGAATTATTGAGTTCGACTTCCCTGTTTGTGAGCGGTGTGTAGCCCCAAAATTCACTCTTTTCGTCTTTTTGGATAATCTGCACTTTTAAAGTATCGCCCCTAAAGCCCTTATCGCAAAGAATTGCGTAATGAATTCTTTGGCCTGCGCGGAAAACCGGGCGCATTTTTGGAACGGTTTTTGTAGTTATGGGTTCTGAGTCAAAAACCATATATGCTCTTGGCTTTGCATTTACGCAAAGGCAAATGGAGGCGGCAAAAATGAATGCAATCAGAACTTTTAAAAAATTCATTTCAAATTTCACTTAACAAGATCTTTGTAAAGTTCGTCCGAACGCCTTTTCACGGTGTTTATAAGTTCGGCATCACTTGAGTATTGAATAAATTTTTCGTAATTAAAAATTGCCTCACTCAATTTACCCTGTTTTTCATAACAAAGCGCAAGCGCATAGTAGGCATAATCAAAATTGCTTCTATATTCAATCGCTTTGTTGAAATTTTCAATCGCAGCTTCGGTTTTATTCTCATCATAATCCACAAGACCTATGTTGAAATAGGCATCGTAATTAACTGGATTGATTTCAAGCGCTTTTTTGTAGTTTTCGCGCGCAAGTTTATTTTCTTCCTTGTATTTATAAGCATTTCCAAGTTTCACAAAAGTCGCATCATCAAATTCATCTAAAGCTATTGCCTTTTTATAAGCCTCAAGCGCCCCTTCATAGTCTTTAACCTTTAACTTAGAATCACCCAAAATAACATAGGCATCAGGCGATTTGCCGTCAAGTTCGATTGCCTTTTCAATAGCGGTTTTAGCACCTTGGGTGTCATCAAAATTCAGCAAAGTTTCGCCATATTGAACAAAAGTGTCGGCATTTTCAGGCTCCAGTTGAATTGCAACTTCATAATTTTCTACTGCTTTTGTTTTATCGCCCATATCTTCATAGGTTTTTGCGAGCCCCTTGTAAGCATCGGTGCTCTCGGGCATCATCTCAATGGCTTTCTGATAAGTCATACGGGCTTTTTTGTAGTCTTTTTGTTTGCCAAAATAAGCCGCCTGTAAAACATAATTATTATAAACTTCCTGTTCCAGTTTTGCTTTTGTAAGGCCATACTTCGTAAGTGCGGCAGCATCTTCGCTACCCAAAGCCTTGAAAGCAGCTTGTGCGGCCTTATAGTCGCCATAACCTTGGAGCGAGAATGCTTTAAAATATTGCACCTTTAAATTGTTTTTGTCGACTGCAAGAATTTCATCATAATACGCAATCGATTTTTCAAATTCTTTGTTTTTGTAGTAACTTTTTGCAAGTTCAAACTTGATGTCTTTGTCTTCAGGGTTAACGCTAAGCCCCATAAGAAGAATGTTTATCGCATCTTTAGGTTTATTAACGGCCTGATAAAGTATGCCCAAATTCAAATAAGCCTTCTCACTTTTAGGGTAAGCAGCAAGGTATTCTTTATAAGCATCAATAGCCTCGTTGTTTTTGCCCATTAGTGCAAGAAGATAGGCATAGTCAAATTTCAAATTCGGCATATCAGGTTGCATTGCAAATGCTTTTTGAAAGTTTTCATAAGCCTCTTTGTGTTGGTTGGTGTAGGTTTGAGCCATTGCAAGGTTTGCAATTGAAGTATAGTCTTTTGAATTAATTTCAATCGCTTTGTTTAAATATTTTTTAGCCTCGTCGTAATTTTTCTCGCGCAAATACGCTAAACCCAAGCTGCCATACTCTTTAAAATTTCTCGGGTGGTCGGATAAAGCTTTTAAAAACTCTTTTTGTGAAAGCTTATAGTTTTTTAATTGCAAATAACAACTCGCAAGGTTTGTGCGCGCTTTTAAGTCATCGGGATAGTTTTGAAGAAAAATTCTGTAGTTCCCCGCAGCGCTTTCGTAATCTTGTAAAAGGTATTGTACATTTGCAATGTTTAAATTGTTGTATTTATAATCCGGTGAAATCACGGCCGCTTGTTTGTAAGCCTCAAGCGCCTTTGGATAATCTTGTTTTTGTTGCAAAAGGTTACCTATTGAAATGTATAGAAACGCATCATCGGGCCTTAGGCGCAAGGTTTTTTGGTAGTATTCAAGTGCTTTATCGAAATTTCCAGCTTCGCTATACAGGCCTGCTATTTTAGTATTCAGCGTAATGTCATCGGGGCTTGAAGTGAGTGCCTTTTGAATTAAATCAATCGCATCCTCAAAGCGTGACTGCTGCTCAAACTTAATGGCTTCAAGATAGAGAGTGTTTGCTTCTTTGGTCATTTTGGCATATGCCATTGGTACTACCGAAACCGACGTAGTGAGCGTCAGTAATAATGCGGTAATTAAAACTTTTCTTTTCATCTCTATCCTCTAATTATTCGTTTGAACCAAAATTCCGTTTTCTTTGAGTGTTTGTATAAAATTCTCGGCGGCCTGTTTTTGGATTTCCTTAGGAACAACCCTTAAAAGCTCCACCGTTTTTGAAATCACCGGGTCTTTGTCGTACCAACGCTTACCGTTAAAGGGTTTTACCATATTATAAAACTTATCGATTGCTTCTTTCGAAACCTGTTCTTCAACTTTTTTCAGAAAAATTTCAGCCTGGCTGTGAAGCTCGGTTTCGTAATCGCGCAATAAGTTTATGACCTCAAGCAAAACAGGGTCGTAATCATACCACCTTTTAAAATTTTCAGTTTTTTCAGACATAAAACCTCCGGTTTTCGGTTTTCGTCACTTGCAAATTCTGCAAGTGCAGCATTTGGTTCGCCCTATCAAACATATTGCCCCTCGCTTGGTGTTGCAACTCTTTGAATATTAGCCCCCAATGCACTTAACTTTTCGGTAAATTTTTCATACCCGCGATCAATATGATGCAGGCAGCCTATTGTACTTGTACCCATTGCCATAATACCGGCCACAACAAGCGCAGCGCCGGCGCGCAGGTCGGTCGATTCTACTTCAGCGCCGACAAGTTTTTCCACCCCTTTGATAATGGCATGGTTTTTACTTTGACGAATATTAGCACCCATTTTCCACAGCTCGCTTATATGCATAAAGCGGTTTTCATACAAGCTTTCCGTTACAACACTCACGCCGTTTGCGGTAGACAAAAGAGCCATTGCAAGAGCTTGAAGATCGGTTGGAAAACCAGGGTAGGGTTGAGTGATAAAATTCAGCGCCTCAAGGCGAGAATTTGAACTTACTTCAAA
>JAVBQM010000033.1:0-4876 GCA_031549065.1 Candidatus Gastranaerophilales bacterium
TTTACGCTTGGTTCAAAAGCAAGCAGGTTGCTGCCGTTAACAATAATTGTGTCATTGTTCATTTTAACCAATTTAACTTTGTTGCCGCCATCGGCAATATAAACTTGACCTTCGCCAGTTGCTTTAACAAGGTTTCCGCTTTCGCCTGTTACAAACCTCTTAACAATGGTTTTAACACCATGTTCGAAAAGGTCTTCCATAGCGAATTTTACGTTGCCCGTGTAGGCAATCATAGCGCCTTTTTTCATCCAGGCAAGGCCATTTGAACTGTTCAGATTAATTTTCATAATACGATCTGATTCAAGTTCAAAAAACTCGCCGCTCGATTTTTTCTCTGTGGTTTCGTTCACAAAATCAGCAAAACTGCTTGCGTTCAACATTGTCATTAACATATCCTCCTAATGCTATGAATATGATTATAACACAATGTTTTTAATTATAGAGCATGAACAAGAGCCGCAATGGCAAGACCAAAAACACCGGCCATACCTGCGATTCCCACCGCTTTACCGGTTCTGTCTAAAACCCTGTCAACCTTATCACGCCCGTCGACAACAGTTGTTGTGGTTACTGTTTCAGAGTACCCCGGCTGAACATAGCCCCCTTGCGGGTTTGCATAGCTTGATGGGATGACTTCTTCTGTTTGATATGTTGCAGGGACGACGCCCGCAGGAGTTACAGGTGTTTGAGGCGTTACGGGTGTTTGAATATATTGCACAGGCTGTACTTGCTGGATAGGGGGTTGCGTTACCACAACCGGCTGAGTTACAACAACGGTTCTTGTTGTGGTTGTAGCAGGGTAATAGTTGTCATAGTACCCGTAGTTTGAATAATAGGGGTAATAACCGCCGCCATAATAATAATCGGAGTAATAAGGTCTTGAATTCACATAAACGAAATTTGTTCTTGGCGGGTTATATCTTACAACAGTATGCGAAGGCGGTCTTGCGACATAGTGGTTGTTAACAGGACCCCTGTAAGCGTTTGAACCGCCATGGTTTGTTCTAACACCGACACTTACGCTCGCGCCGCCATGGGAACCTCCTCTTGGCCCACCATGAGAGCCTCCTCCCGGCCTGCTATATGAATAGTTAGGCGCTGCAAAAACTTGCACTTGGGTAATAAAAAACGTAAAAATTAATAGTCCAACAAAAACACTTCTTTTCATTCGGCTTCTCCAACTGCTACAATTAGTATAACGATAGACATAGCAAAAGGTTCTAAAGCGCCTTGACGATTGTTACTAAACTTTACATATAAAACTGCTACAATATCTAAAAAAAGGAGTTAAAACTATGAAAAAGATTACAACAATAGCAATATTACTGGGCATTTCAGCCACTTTTGCGGTTCAAGCTGCAACAGCGCCTTCCCCGTATTGCCCGCCGCCAATCAAACAACGCGGAACAATTTCTGTGAACACCAGCGCCGATAAAGATTTATCGCCTGATGTTGCCGAATTAACTATTAACATTGAAACTAACGATTCAAGATCAATGCAAAAGGCGACTTTGCACAACAAAGAAATTTCAGAAAAGGTACACGCTGAATTAAAAGCGATGATAAACCCCGCCAACGGTGATTACGTTAAAACCGCAAATTTCAGCGCCACGCCTGTTTATAAATATTCAAGCAACAAAAGTTCGCTAGATAAATATCAGGTGACAAACAACATCATTGTTTATACAAAATCAATTGATAAAGTTGGCGCTATGATTGATAAATCGATTACTGCGGGTGCAACAAACGTGGGCAATTTAACGTTTTCAGTTTCAAAATATGATAGCGAGTGTGAACGTTTAATTTCAGAAGCTTCGCAAAAAGGCTTCCAGCAAGCGTTGTCGGCTCTTAAGGCTTCATCCGGCGCAATGGATGGCATTTCATCAATGTATGTAAGCTGCGGCGGAAACAAAAGTCGTTCGCCTCAAAGAATGTATATGGCTGAAGCAAAAATGGCAACAGCAGATGCAGAAATGGCAGCACCTGAACCTACCTATACCGTAATCGAAGCGGGTGTTTTAAAGCTTAATGCTAACGTGAATGCGGTTTATTTTGTAAAATAGTTTTCTTGCTCCGACGAACAGGTTGTGGTAAAACTATGCAATACAAAGGTCGAAGGTTTGTATTATGGAACCCGTTAGTGAAAAAACACTTGATATTATTGCAATAGGCGAAGGCTTGGTAGAGTTAAGTTCAAACTCTTCCTTGATTGTGAGCGAAACTTTTAATAAATATTACGCCGGCGATACGCTTTGCGCAGCTGTTGCAGCGCTTCGCATGGGCTCAACCGTTGGTTATATAACAAAGCTCGGCAACGATTTTTTTGGCGAATACTTGCTTGACGCTTGGCAATTAGAGGGTCTGGACACTTCGCAAATTAAGCTTGCTAACGGCCAGAACGGGGTTTATTTTATCGCGAAAACAGTCAGCGGAAAAAACCAGGTGCAATTTTACCGCAAAAAAACCGCTGCGACGCAGTTGAGCATTGATGATATCAACCTTTCGTACATTCAAAGCGCCAAAATGGTTTATGCAACAGGTTTTGTGCAATCGCTTTCGCTTTCTTGCAAAGAAGTTGTCCAGCAAGTTTTCGAATTTGCCCGCCAAAACGGTATTTTAGTTGCCTACGACCCCAATTTTTCACCAAAAATCTGGAGCGAAGAAGAAGCCCTTGAGGCCTTTGAAAGCGTTGCTCAAAACGTTGATATAGTTTTTCTTAACACCGATTGTGACGCACAGGCGCTTTTTGGAACCCAAAGTGTGGATGAAATCATTAAAAGGCTTTCAGATATGGCCATAGGAACAATTGTGGTTAAAGAATACAAAAAAGGTATTCATATTGTTCAAAACGGCGACAGGCAGTTTTTACCTTATATGGCCTGCGAAATAGTCGATTCCACAGGTTGCGACTCTGCTTTTAACGGCGCATTTCTGCACTCTTTAATTGAAGGTTCAAGCCCGATGGTTTCCGCAAAATTTGCCAACACGCTGTCTATGCTTCAAATTCAAAAAGTTGGTGCCATTAAATCAATCCCCAACGCACAAAGCGTGAAAAATTTGTTTAGAGAGATATATGGCTAATAAGGTTCTCATTTCAGGCTACGTCGGCTTTTCAAATTTTGGGGACGATGCGATTTTTTCTATTCTTACACGCTTTTTAAAAGAGCAAGGCTTAGAAGTTCAAGCGCTTTCATCGAACCCCGAGTTGACCGAGCGAGATTTTGGCGTAAAAGCCTTTAAATATAATAACCCTTTTGCAATATTGAAAGCATTTTGCGGGGTCGACACCCTGATTTCGGGTGGAGGCAGCCTTCTTCAAAATTCCACCAGTAATAAAAGTTTAATTTATTATTTGCTGATAATTTTACTCGCAAAGTTTTTAGGCAAAAAAGTCGTGATTTTTGCGCAAGGCGTTGGCCCTATAAAAGGCGCGCTCTGGCAGTCTTTGACGCGATTTATTTTAAATTTGTGCGATGTTGTGACTGTTAGAAATTCTTTCAGCCAAAGACTTTTGAGCAAATGGGGAATCGAAAGCAAACTTGTTTGCGACCCGGTATTCGAATGCATGAGCCGGTGCGAATGTGACGGCGCCGTTGAGGCGGCGGAGCGTAGCACTACGATGGCGACGTGCGACGAAGTCGCCCAGGAGCAAAAAGATTTTATAGGCATACAACTTCGCCCCTATTCAAAGCTCGAGCCAAATTTTGTTAAAAATTTGGCGAAGGGAATTGCGGCGCATTTTCCAAATGAAAAAATCCGCGTTTTTACTTTTCAGAATGATATGGATGAAAAAATTTGCAGTGAATTTTTAAAACATTTGAATTCTCAAAACGCGCAAATCGTAAAATATCAATCAATTGAACAAATCGAGAGCGATTTTTCTACACTTAAATATCTTTTTGCAATGCGCTTCCATGCCTGCCTTTTGGGTTTAAAATCGGGCATAAAAACCCTTCCGCTTTCTTATGATGAAAAAGTTACAAATCTTGCACAAGATTTTAATGTTGAATATGTTGATGCTAGTGTTGTAAACGATTTTGAAGTGCTAATTTCCGAATTTTTGAATGCTCCTTTATTAAATGGTGTGAATGTGAAAAAATTTAATTGGAGCTATTTAACCGATTTTTTGCTAAAATAGATTGAGATGTCAAAAAAGAGGAGCAAGCTATGATAATCCCAAGCATAGATTTGATGGATGGCAAGGCAGTCCAATTAAAACAAGGCAAAGACAAAGTTCTTGAGCGTGAAGACGTTTTGGAATTGGCGAAATATTATGCCCGCTTTGGCGAAATCGCGGTTGTAGATCTCGATGCAGCTATGGGCAAAGGGGACAACGAAGCGCTGATTGCAAAAATTTGCCAAGTGGCTCAATGCCGCGTGGGTGGCGGAATACGTACGGTTGAAAAAGCGAAGCGCATGATTTCTTTGGGTGCAAGAAAAATTATTATAGGCACTGCAGCGGACGAGAATTTCCTATCTCAACTGCCAAAAGAGCGCGTTCTTGTTGCAATTGATTCAAGAAACGGCAAAATCACTCTTAATGGCTGGCAATCGGACACAGAATTTTCAACGGAAAGCTATGTTAAACGTTTTGGCGATTTTTGCTCCGGGTTTTTGTACACCATTGTTGAAAAAGAAGGCATGATGGAAGGCACAAACCTTGAAGCCTTCAGAAGAATTCGCGAAATTACAAACCTGCCGATTGTTGCTGCGGGTGGAATTACAACCCTTGAGGAAATTCAGGAACTTGAAAAATTAAATATATCATCGCAATTGGGCATGGCAATCTACACAGGTAAAATTAAGCTGGAAGATGCTTTTTGCGCTTGCCTGAACTTTGAGAAGCAAAACGGCTTACTTCCTACAATTGTTCAAG
>JAVBQM010000112.1:0-8661 GCA_031549065.1 Candidatus Gastranaerophilales bacterium
AAATACCGTTTAAAAGCCCGCTTTGTTCAATAATATCACCGCCGATTTTTGTTATGGCAACGATTCCATGTAAATCTTTCAAAGGAATTTTGCCCGTTACAAGCTGCCAAAGGCTCATAAGTATTAAACCGGTTTTATCAACAAGGTAGCGGCAAGAACTTGAAGCTGCGGCTTTTACACTTGTTGTCGGAATGAAAATTTCTTTTGCGGCAAGTTCCACACCAAGACGGCCCTCTTTGTCTGTATAAATTCCTTCAAAAGTAAACTCTTTGTCACCTCTTAAAACTGTTATGGCGAGAGGTTTATAGCTATCTGAAAGTGCAGTTGCAATTTCTTTTAATGTAGCGCCTTCTTCAAGCGTAATCGCCTGTTTTTCATAGGCTAAATCTCTGATTTTTTGTTCTTTTGGGGTTAATTCAATTTCGTTATGCTGATATTTTTCAAGCCCCATTACAACTTTTTCATTCACACTAAGCGGTTTTTCAGCTGCAATTGAAGGCAAAACTACCATATCGCCGGCGGGAATAATTTCGTCATCTTTATATAATTGGTTAAGCGCTTTTAATTGTTCAAACTTTTTTTCTATCGTTTCTTTTTGCACCAATCCGTCAAAAAATTTACTTTTTTGAACCATAAAAATCAATTTTTGGGGCGAATCAATTTCTACACCATTAACGGCGATTACTCTGTCATTTGCTTGAACACCGGCTGTTTGAACATTGGAAGTTGTTTCAATAAAACTTTTAATGTAAACCTCTGCCTTGCCACTTGGAAGTTTTTGATAGTAAAGTGCTGTTGCAAAAACTAAAAACAGGGCAAAAAGAATGTTTGCAATAACCCCTGAGGCAAGAACAATTGCTTGCTGCCATGGGGCTTTATTTTTAAATCTTTTGGGTGAATCGGGGGGAAGAATTTCTTCAGGTTCTTCACTTGTGTTTTCTTCTTCTTTGCCATCGGAATCATCAGGAAAAGTAACATAGCCGCCAAGAAAAAACGCGTGAATTAAAAACTCTGTTTCACCGATTTTTTTGCGGAATAAAGTAGGGCCAAAGGGCATACCGAGCGCAAACCTTGTAACCCTTATACCAAAAGCCTTTGCAGAAAGGTAATGTCCCAGCTCGTGGGCTACAATTAATAAGCTTATTAAAAAAAGCATTATCATAATGTATATTATTTTGGACGACACTTCTATTATTGGGCCTATTAAAATAGGGTTTAGCGGCACTATCGATAAAATATGCATTTAGCGTTTCCTCTTTTTCCCGGTAAATTTATAAAGCCCGAAAGCCGTGGGTTTGTAGAGGTTCAGGTTATGGTTAGCTTCATTTAAAAGCAAGCGCAGCCTTTGATTCTCTTTTTCAGACTCTTCAAGTTTTGTGGTTAATTGTTGATTTTGTTCTTCATAAAGTGCAATTTTTTGCATTTTATCAGAATCGCTTGAATAAAATATATCAACCTGTTTGGTAATTTTTTTCGCGATTGAGCGCGCAATCATATTCAAAGTATTTTCTGAAATATCTAATTTAAAAGCATTTTCAACATTTACAGGAGCTTTTTGGGGTTGTTGCAAGGTGTTTGTAGCAGCAAGGGCAGTTTCCGGTTTAAATGAAAACGCTTCAAAAAGCTTTTCATAGGCCGAACTATCAAAAATTTCTTCTCCAAATTCATTTTCAAAAACTGCATCAATTTTCAGTTGGGAAATTTTTTCATCAAGCACAGAAAACACAACAAATACGCCTTCTTGAGCGAGTTTTTTAATCAATTCCTCTTTAGTATAAATTTTTGGTCCTCGAGCATTCATATTAGCACTCTTCAACTTTCTCTGAATCTATTGTATCACGAAATACCTTGGCGCTTTTTTTGAAGTTTTCAACATCACCGCTGACATAGAATTGTTTTTCACCGCTACCGTTAAACGGCACATTTTTTTTAATTTCGCTGACTATATTTTGAACAAAAATTTTCGCCGGGTCAATAAACACCTCGGCAGGAGCGTATTGGGTTAAAATGGGTAATAAATAAGGATAGTGTGTGCAACCGAGCACAATTTTCTTTGCTCCCAAATAAAGAAGTTCGCCAAGTTTACTCTTAATGTTTTCAATGCTTTCAGGCTCATCGTAGCGTCTTTCTTCAACGATTTGCACAAAGTTTTCGCAAGCCAATTCAAAAACTTGTGCCGCAGGATTAATTTTTGTTATTTCCTGGGCATATTTGTGCGACTTCACAGTCCCAACCGTTGCCATAACCCCGATTTTACCGGTTTCATCACACCGGGCAAGATTTTTCGCCACACTTTGAATTATCGGGAAAATTTTGATATCACTGAATTCTTGCGCAAGGGTATCATAAGCAAGCGCAGAACTTGTGTTACAAGCCATAACAACGTTTTTGACCCCCAATTTCTTAAAGAAATTAATGGTTTGCCTGCCAAGTTCGATTATTTGTTCGGGCGTTTTGTTGCCGTAAGGAAGATTTTTCGTGTCGCCGTAATAAATGTAGTGTTCATTTGGCAGTGCACGCTCCAATTCCCTTAAAACGCTCAAACCCCCAACACCTGAATCAAAAACTCCTATTGGTTCTTTTAAATATCTCACGCTCTTACCTTTGCATCTTCAGATAGTCCATAATGCCATCTGCGATTGATTGCGCCATTTCTTGCTGACGTTTTTTGTCTATCAAACCATGGAGCTCATTTGAATTCGACATAAAGCCGGTTTCAAGCAAAATCGCAGGCATTTTTGTGTGATTTATAACATAAAACTGTGATTTAAACAAACCACGGTCTTTAGTTTCCCATTTTTTAACATTTTTATCTTGCGTGAATGAATTATGAACTTTTTTCGCTAAATCGTAGCTTTCCTCGCGATACCAATGGGTTTCAATACCTACTATGGCGTCATTTAAGCTGGAATTGGCGTGAATACTCACATAAACATCCGGGTTAATCTCATTTGCAAATTCCACACGCCGCGCCAGAGAAACAGTTTTGTCAGTATCCATAGTCATATGAACATCGACCTTTTGTTTCACTAAAATATCACGCACCATTTTTGCAATGGGCAGGTTTATATCTTTTTCATTAATATTTTCACGAATTGCGCCGGTGTCAGATCCACCATGGCCCGGGTCAAGCACAACTTTATAATAATTTGACATAACGGTAGGTCTGCTTATCCTTGGCAGCTCTATTACACGGGGTTTTTCTATCACAGGCGTTACAGGCGGTAAATTTTGAGAGGCCTGAGCCGAAGATTCTTTAAAATAAACCCTGAAAGATTTGCCATCATTAGAAATTTGGGCGTTTATGTTTGTATTGTCTTTTAAGGGAAAGCTAAGGCGTGATTTATCAATTGCGAACCTTGTAAGCTTTGCACCCGTGAATTTAGGGTTTTTAAGAATTTCCCCATATGCAGATTTGTCAAAATCACCCACATTTTGCATATCAAAATGAAGCGACTTGCCTTCTTCAAACACACTAAAGGCTATGGGTGAACTGAAGTTTATAGTTAAAAGCTCCAGTGTGGGATCAAGCGTTTGCATCGCAGCACTATCAACCCTGGCAGAATTTTGAGTTAGTTTTGAATTTAAAATTGTCATTTTTTTTGCAATAAATAAATTTTGCAAGTCAGGCGCAATAACCGTTCTGTATTCCTTTGCGCCATTTCCTTGAATCACCATACGAACGGTGTTTTTATCGAACTGCCCCAGCCTTAAGACATCTCGCTGTTCAACTGTTTCTCCTGCTGTAGTCTGGGTGGTTGTGGGGGCACTAAAAAGAAGAGTCCTGTTTCTTAAATTCTGAGCAAGAGTTGCATTCGGGATGTCTATAACAAGTCTTGTGGGTTCTTCAAGAGATATGGCAGGCTTCAGATTAACATTTCCGACACCTGAAAGCATTATACCGCCGCCGATACTTGTGGCTTTTGCGGCAAAGAATTTTGAAGTGAGTTTGCGCTCGCGCTCAAGAGCGCTCGCATCAGACAGCGAAGCATTTTTTTCAAAAACCCTGCTTAAATTCGTTTCGGGAATTGTAAGGGCCCCGCTTGAAGAACTGTCCGACACAGGAATCTCCACAGGTGCCGCCACAACAAGTTCGCCCTTTGTACCTTCAAAAACCAACTGCGTTTTATCTTCAAAATTTCGATAAACCGTCTCCCAGCTGCTTCCTTCAACAAAAGTATTCGCATATTTTAAAATTAATTGGCCGTTTCTATCAATAAGGTCAAAATTTTGCGGGTTTTTATTTTGCCCGTATCTCACCACAACTCTTACAATATTGGGGTTTAGGCTGAATTGGGAAACTTTCACTTCTTCAAGATTTGAGTTTTTAAAATTCCAAGTTTTTTGAGGAGTCGTTAAAGTCGCACCCGAGATATCGAAAAAAACGCGATTTGGGTTAAGCAGAGTGCCTTTGGTTATTGTCACATCTTCAGTTTTATACGCAACTGAACCGTCTGTCGGAACAAGGCTCGGGCTGTAAGTCGACTTAATTAAAACCATGTTATCGGAATTATCAAAAACAAAATCGTTAATTTTTATCGCAGCGTCTGCTTTGCCCATACAAAAGAGCATGGAGAAAAATACACACAATAAAATTACAAATTTTCTAACTCCCGCTATCATGCCATTATAATACCACTAAAATCGGGTGGTATGCCAATTGTAAATAACAAGGCCACGCCTAGAATATAGCTCTTTAGGACTAATTACTTTGGGCGGTAAAAAATTATGCGCAATGATGTATGATATTAATGTGGGTCAACAAACACCGCCATCTCAAAGTCGGGTTCCGACTGAATATGTGATTAAGGCTGGTTCAAGTTTGGTGGCCCACTTATATTTTTTAGGTGCCCGCCAAATAAAATAAAAATCCGATTAATAAATCTGCGCTAAGAAGGAACATTGTACAAATGATAGCAGACTTTGTGGTTGATTCGCCAACGTTTTTAGCACCGCCACGGGTGTTGTAGCCCACAGTCGCGCAAACTGTAGCAATAATTGCGCCGAAAATTGCACCTTTAAAAAGGCTTACGTTAATGTCTTTCACACTTAACATCAGCCAAACAGAAGAAAAATAACGATTAGGGTGAAGGCCGATTGAAAAATAAGAAACAATCATCCCCGACACAATACCGAAAAATTCTGCCAAAACCACAACGAGCGTTACCATAGCAGAACCGGCGATTATACGGGGGGTAAAGTAATAGCCGACAGGGTTTACGCCCAAAACTTCCATCGCGTTAACCTGGTCTGTTACTTGCATATTGGCAATTTCAGCGGTAATCGCCGTTCCGGCGCGAGCACCGATTGCAAGAGCGGCAAAACCCGGGGCGATTTCACGAATAAGCGCAACAGATAAAAATCCGCCGATATAACCTTCGGCACCGCTTAAAAGAAATTGGTTTGAAACTTGCAGCGCAATAACAGACGACGCGATGACTACAATCATCAACGAAATTCCAAGCGAGTCAAAACCTATAACTGCACTTTGATATATTATACTTTTCCACTTAGCCTCGCCCGAGAAAGCGTACTTCATTGAAGTAATAAAATTCTCGATACATTGGCCGACAAATACAATCATTCTTCGCTTTATATCTTATCTATGATCGCCGAGCGCTTGGTCAGTTTCAGCGTCTCTGCGTTTTTGGTAATCATTTGCTTCTTGCTGGACTTGGTTATTGTAACCTCTCATTTGAGAAAAGCCGTTTTCAACATAGCTCCAGGCAAATTTACCTAAGAAAAACAAAACTGCAATTAAGAATAATAAACCTAATTTATTCATTTTACCTCCATACACCATTTTATATATTTTGGGTTTTTACCTCTAACAATATCAAAATAAAGGTCTTGAATTTGCTTTGTGGTTTTGCCGACTTTTCCGTCACCAACATTTCTGTGGTCAATTGAAACAATAGGAGCCACTTGAGCGCCTGTACCGCAATAGAAAGCCTCATCTGCGATATAAAGTTCGGTTCTGTTAATTTCGCGCTCAACCACTTTTAAGTTGAGGTCTTTTGCAATTTCTATAACCGTATTTCTTGTTATTCCAACTAAAATATTACTTGTTGCAGGCGGAGTAACAAGTGTATCGCCCTCAATTAAAAACAAGTTCATAGCTGAACCTTCAGCCACTTTGCCGTTATTTGAAAGCACAATCGCATCATCAAAACCGGATAAACGCGCTTCTGTTATAATCAGCGCAGTGTTTGCATAAGAGCCTGAAATTTTCGCGCGCGGCGGTATCGTATTGTCTTCCAATCTGTCCCAATTTGACGTACAGACTTTTAAACCGTTTGAAGTGTCGATATAATCTCCCAGAGGAGTTGTGAAAATTAAAACGCTATCAGGGTTATCAATAAGCCCGGGGCCTACCTTTTGGGCGGATTTATAAATTGTGGGGCGAATATATGTGTCGGTTTTATAATTATTTTTAATTAAAAGTTGTCGTGTAATTTCGCAAAATTCATCCACAGAATATTTCGGGTTCATAAACATTATTTTTGCACTGTTAACAATACGTTCAAAGTGTTCGCGCACTCTAAAAGCATACATGCGGTCTTCTTCTTTATTATAATAAGCTCTGATACCTTCAAAAACGCTTGTGCCATACAAGAAAGCGTGCGTTCTTACAGGGATTTTCGCTTCCGCTGCAGGTACATATTCACCATCCATAAAATAAAATTCGCTCAATTTCGCCCTCCTTAATACTATCTATAGCAAGATTATCGCAAAAAAATCGAAGATACGCAAGGGTTCAAACGCCCAATGTGGCGCAGCTCATGCAAAAAGCTGGCTTTTTTATTGTTTTTTTCATAGAATAGTTTGCATGATAATTGTGAATTTGATAGCTTACCTCATTTTTATATATTTATCCGTTTACGCGCTGTATTTCTTAACATTTGTAATCAGATCGTTTGGTTCAAAGAAATATATTGAAGAGCAGTACAATATGTTGAGCGCAACAGAAGCGAAGAATAAGCTTTGCGTGATTATTTGGGCTGATGATAAAAACAAAAACCTTTTCGGGCTTTTGGATTCCTTAAACAACCAAACTTATTTGAAGGAAAATTACGACGTTAACGTAATTTATAAAAATTCGGCAAGGGAAAAAACACAAGTACCGGATTTTGCCCATGGCGCGCGTATTCATTCAATTGAAAATCCGGAATTTTTCTCTAAAAACAAAGCAATTACAACATTTTTAGAGAGAATCATCACCGAAAATAAATATGACGCATTTGTATTTTTGGGCGCAGACAGGTTAATCGGAGCAAATTATCTTGACATAATCAACCGTAAAATCACCCCGGGTAGTGTTTTAACAGGAAGTTTAAGCATAGTTGAAGCAAGAGAAAAAACACTTCCTGAAAAACTCTTCACGCTTGCGCTTCAAACAAAAGCCGAATTAACCAATAATACGGTGAACATTGCAAGAGCCATGTTCGGGTTTTGCCAAACAATTGACGGCGAAAATTGCGTTATCGCAGGCGATGTGATTGAACGTATCGGCATGGTTTGCTTTGAAACTAAAAATGACCAGCTTAAATATTCTCTTTTCCTTGCAAGCAACGACATTAAGCCGCTTTATTACCCGCTTATTGCCACAGGGGTTGAAGCGCAAAACTTTAACGCCGGCACCCCAAGCTTTAAACAAGCATTTTCACTTTTCAGGCATTATTTAAAAACTATCCACAAAAAATCCGGATATTTTATTGAATATATTACATCGGCTTTTAGGCCCACAACGCTATTTTTGCTCACCGCATATTTTATGCTTATCTACTTCGCGAGCCTTATTCGTACAGCAATTGAACTTAAGAGCGTCCTCAATTTAGGATTGTTTTTAATTTTGCTTATGATTTTAAGCGTTATCGCAGCAAGGCTTTCTCCTAAAAAAATATTCTATTTGATTTTAAGCCCGATACCTTTGTTCATTGCGAAATTTATCAGAATATCAAGAAAAATTTCAAAAAAGACAATGAAGAAACAGTATGAAGAAGAAATAAATGTAGACAGCGCAACCGTCAATTCCTTTTTCACAAACGCAGGTGCCAAAAAAGATATTGCCTGCAAACTTGACTTAGTTTCAGAAGAAGGAATGCGAAAAGTTGTTTTCAGATATAAGAAAAAACGCTTTGAATCCGATGCTCATTTAAGAATGTGCGATGCTTTAAATGACATAACAAGAAACCTTGACGAAAAAGGCTTTACGCTTAAGGTTTGCCAAAATTGCGTTCATTATAACCCGGAAAATGACGCCAGTGTTGACCAGGTCACAGGTTTTTGCAACGTCGGCGTGGGCGTGAATATCGCAAGCGGAGATGGCGAAGGGGGCAGCCGTATTTTAATTTGGAGCTGTTGCCGCAATTTTATTAAAGGCTCAGGCAAGGATATTCTCGGACACGAATAATCTTCAAGTGCTTACCACTGTTGCGCAATTCTTGGAACCAATTTCTTCAAGGTTGTTTCAACAAATTCTTTGGCGTCATTTACAGGCACTGCAAAACCTATGCCTATATAAGAACGGTTATTATCCGGGTTATATATTGATTGGTTTATGCCGATAATTTCTCCCCTGAGGTTAATCAAAGGCCCGCCGGAACAGCCCGGGTTAATCGCAGCATCAGTTTGGATTTTATTTCGCGGGTAATCAATTCT
>JAVBQM010000077.1:0-3673 GCA_031549065.1 Candidatus Gastranaerophilales bacterium
TTTAATAATAAACTGAATGTTCATTAACCCTACTATGTTTAGCTTTCTAGCGATTTTTTGAGCGTATTCGACCATATTTTTTTGAATGTGTCCGGGGATATTTCTTGAAGGGTAAACACTTATGGAGTCGCCCGAATGGACGCCCGCGCGCTCGATATGTTCGCAAATTCCCGGAATTAAAATATCCTTGCCGTCTGAAATAGCGTCCAATTCTGCTTCTAAACCTTCCAGGTATTGGTCAATTAAAACAGGATGGTCGCCCGCAAATTTTAAGGCTTCGTTAATGTAAGTTAAAAGTTCCTCATCATCATAAACAACCTGCATGCCTCTTCCGCCGATAACGTAGCTGGGGCGTACCAAAACCGGGTAACCAAGTTCGCGCGTTGTCTCAAGCGCTTCTTGAGCGCTTCTGACCCCGCGGCCTTTGGGTTGCGGGATGTCCAAGTCTTTCAAAAGCTTTTCGAAAACCTTTCTGTCTTCAACGGCATTAATGCTTTCTAAAGAAGTTCCGAGGATTTTCACCCCTTGTGCTTCGAGCTTTGAAGCAAGATTAATCGCTGTTTGGCCGCCAAATTGAACCATAACGCCTTCCGGCTTTTCCTTTTTGACGATATTCATAACATTTTCAACATGCATGGGTTCAAAATAAAGACGAGTCGCAACGTCAAAATCGGTCGAAAGTGTCTCGGGGTTTGAATTTACCATTATGCTTTCATAACCGTTATCACGGATAGCCCAGCTTGCATGAACAGAGCAGTAGTCGAACTCGATTCCTTGGCCTATCCTAATTGGGCCGGAGCCTAAAACCATTATGTTACGTGCTTTTGGGTCGGCTTCACGTTTAATTTCTTCAAGTTCGCAATCTTCCCCATAGGTTGAATAAAAATAAGGTGTTTTTGCGGCAAATTCGCCAGCGCAGGTGTCTACGACTCTGAAACTTGCATCTATTTGGTATTTTGCCAACTCTTCAGATGTCACACTCGGCGCACAGGAAAGAATTTCCGAGTCAAGATAACCGAATTCTTTTGCCTTTTCATATAAGGCCTTTGACATAGGCTGTGTTTCAAGCTCCCTCTCAACGTCAGTTATATCGCGAATTTGGTTAATAAACCACCTGTCGATTTTTGTAATTTCGTGGAGTTCCTCATCATCAAAACCGCGGTTAATAGCCTCGGACAATCTAAAAATCCTTCTGTCGTCTTGAATATGGAGATCTTCGCGCAATTGTTCATTGCTTAATTTTTCAAATTTATAGTGCAAAATGCCTGTTTGTTTGTCTTCCAAGGATGTTATTGCCTTTTTAAAACTTGAAACAAAGGTGCGGCCGATTGCCATAACCTCGCCCGTAGCCTTCATTTTTGTCCCCAGAAGCCTATCGCCTGTGGCGAATTTATCAAAAGGCCATTTTGGAATTTTTGTAACAACATAATCAATTGTAGGTTCAAACGCTGCAACGGTGGTACCTGTAACCGCATTTATTATTTCATGCAGCTGATAACCTATCGCAATTTTTGTCGTTACTTTTGCAATCGGATAGCCTGTGGCCTTACTTGCTAGTGCCGAAGACCTTGAAACACGCGGGTTTACCTCGATAACGTAATATTGGTTTGAAACCGTATCAAGCGCATATTGAACAGTGCAGCCGCCTTCGATTTTGAGCGCTTTAATTATTTTAATTGCCGAATCGCGGAGCATAGAACATTCCTTGCCCGTCAAAGTCTGGCTTGGCGCGACAACAAAGCTGTCGCCGGTGTGGATGCCAATCGGGTCAATGTTTTCCATGTTGCAAATAATGATTGCCGTGTCGTTCGAGTCGCGCATGACTTCATATTCAATTTCTTTATAACCGGCAATAGATTTTTCAACCAACACTTGGTTTATGGGGCTTTGAGCGAGGCCCGAGAAAACAATTTCCTCGTATTCTTTTTCGTTTTGTGCAATCCCGCCGCCCGAGCCGCCGAGAGTGTAAGCAGGACGGATGATTATCGGAAAACCGATTTCATCAGCGAAAGCTTTAGCAGCCTCATAGTCAGACACAATAGCGCTTTTAGGAATTGGTTCACCGATTTCGTTCATCAAATCTCGAAACATTTCGCGGTCTTCAGCAAGTTTAATGGAGCGAATGTCCGTTCCTAAAACCCTTAGATTGTATTTTTCCAGAATCCCTTTTTCGGCTAATTCAACCGCCAGGTTTAACCCTGTCTGCCCTCCAAGCGCCGCTAAAATCCCCTGAGGCCGCTCTTTTTTAAGAATTCTTTCAATTGTTTCGGTGTTCAAGGGCTCAATGTAAACCTTGTCTGCGACGTCTTCGTCGGTCATAATCGTTGCGGGATTTGAGTTTATAAGAACAACCTCGATCCCCTCTTCCTTTAACGAGCGACAGGCTTGAACACCTGCGTAATCAAATTCCGCGGCTTGGCCTATGACTATAGGCCCGGAGCCTATAACCAAGACTTTTTTTATAGTGTTGTCTTTCGGCATTTCCTTAATCTTCCTTTTTCTTTTTATCTCTTTTTATTTCGTCTAACCAATCGTCGAAGTTATCAGGGTAAAATTGAACCCCGAAGGCTTTAAAATCTGTGTTTTCAAAACCTTCAATCGTTTCATCGTTTAGGTTAATATGCGTTATACTCATCGTATCTGTCAGCGAAGAAGCTTCAATTGAGTAGCTGTGATTTTGCAAAGCCATTGCAACCTTATTACTCCTTGTATTTAGAACCGGGTGATTTGTACCGTGGTGGCCGTATTTCAGCTTGTAAGTTTTCGCGCCAAGTGCCAGAGCCAGAATTTGACACCCGAGGGCCACACCCCAAACAGGCAGCTTTCCTAAAAGCTCTTTCACAATTTCAACTTGTGGTGTAAATACTGCAGGGTTGCCGGGACCGCTTGAAAGAAGAACGGCATCATGCTTGCCCTCCAGAATCATCTTTGCAGGGGTATTACCAGGATAAGTTGTTACCTCGCAACCGCTTCTTGTAAGCTTTTCAAGTGTGCTTTTTTTGGCGCCATAATCAACAAGTGCAAGTTTGATTCTTCCGCCTTTGCCATACACTTCGGGTTTTTCGCAGTTCAAATCCAAAATACTGTCGTTGCTTGCCGAATATTCTTTGAGAAGTCGGCGCTTCTCGTCATCTAACTCATCCGTAGTCATAAGGCAGGTCATATTCCCCTTTTCACGAATTTTTTTGACAAGGCTTCTTGTGTCAACATTTTCAATTCCAATTACCCCGTTGTCTTTAAAGTAAGCTCCAAGGCTTTTTTGCGCCTTGTAGTGGGAATAAATCGGGTTATGGTTTTTTACAATGAGCCCGCGCACAGCAGGTTTTGGGGTCTCGAAATCATCTTCATTTACGCCATAATTGCCGATCTCGGGATAGCTCATTGTGACAATGTGCCCGGCGCTTGCAGGGTCTGAAACGATTTCTTGGTACCCGGACATCGATGTATTAAAAACAATTTCGCCAATAACTGTACCCGTGGCGCCGAATGACTTACTCTTGTAAGTGGTGCCGTCTTCTAAAAGAAGGGTTACCACCGGTCGTTTATTTTTATCAATCATTTTCAATTTCCTCATATATTTGTTTCATTGCTAAGATAG
This sequence comes from Candidatus Gastranaerophilales bacterium, assembly GCA_031549065.1. GTDB lineage: Bacteria > Cyanobacteriota > Vampirovibrionia > Gastranaerophilales > Gastranaerophilaceae > JAVBQM01. The sequence continues at coordinate 3,599 of JAVBQM010000077.1, forward strand.
GGCTTTGAGCTGCGGTTACCGCACGACCCAAGACAATGTAATCCGCGCCGTTTTTGATTGTTTCCTGCGGAGTTG
>JAVBQM010000113.1:0-20713 GCA_031549065.1 Candidatus Gastranaerophilales bacterium
TTCCGGATAACGCAATATTCAGAAGAAAAGACAATTCAAAGTGGTATGCAGCGCTCCTTACCGTAGAAAAAAGGAAACTCGGATTAAAGGGAAATGAAAACATAGAGATTATCGACTTAAAAGGCAAACCGGAATCTATATCTGAATTTGTAGACGGAATAAAATATTTTCCGGGATATCATATGAACAAAAAACACTGGTTTACAATTTGCCTTGACGGCACTGTTCCCATAAAAGATATTTTCGAAAAAATTGACACCAGTTATTCTTTATCAAAAGCAAAATAACATTAAATAAGGTTCGTCATAAAGGCTTCCAATTGAAGCATTTTTTCAGAAACCAAATCAGACTGAGAATTTTTTAAAGCTTGTTCAAGTTCGGCCGCTAAAGTATGCAGGGGCATTATTCTTAAATTGCCGCTCACCCCTTTTATAGAGTGGGCAATTGAAGCGCCTGTTACAAAGTCGTTACTTTCTATGGAACTTTTTAAATTTGAAATTTCAGCAGGCAATTGAGCAATGTAATCATTCAGAAACATTCCCGCTGTTTCAGCGTCAAGACCCAATTCTCGTGTGATATCTTTTATTATTTGTTCATATACTTCGTTTGACAACACGTTCTCCATATTTTTATACATTGCTTCTATTGTACGCTATAACGGTATCTTTTGGCAAGGATGAAAAAATAATATTGAAAATAAGCCGCAAAAGTAGTAGAATTACATTACCGGAATTATTCTACAGGAAATTTGATGCACCACAATATTTTATTGCTGGATGATAGCGAAGTAAATTTAAATGTATTGAGTTGGATATTAAAAGAAGCCAACTATGATGTACAGTGTTTCACAAGCGGTTATGATGCGCTTCAGGCTTTGAACAGTCAGCACGTAGATTTAATATTAACAGATATTCAAATGCCAAAAATGGACGGTTTTGAATTTTGCAAGAAAGTTAAAGAGTCAGAGTCTTTAGGTCACATCCCTGTGGTTTTTATCAGCTCAATGGATAAAAAAGAAGAAATTATAGAAGGTTTCAAAGTCGGCGGGGTGGATTATATTACAAAACCTTTTAGCACCGAAGAAGTCAGAATAAGAATTGCAACACAACTTACTATTGTTGATTTTCAAAATTCCCTGCAGGCAAAAGTTGAAGAACAGCTGGCAAAATTGCAAAACGTTAGAATGGAAACTATCTTCTCTCTGGCAAAATTAGCGCAATCAAGAGATGACGACACAGGACTTCACCTGGAGAGGGTTCAAGGATACTGCAAAATTTTGGCCCAAGCCTTAAGGGAAGATTCCGAGTATCAAAATCAAATTAATGATCAATTTATTGACAACATATACCACGCAAGCCCTTTACATGACATAGGAAAAGTCGGTATTCCGGACAGCATTCTTCTAAAGCCAGGCAAACTTACAACGGAAGAATTTGAAACAATGAAGACGCATACGAAGATTGGCGCCGACACTTTAAGGGATGTTGATGGAAAGTTTGGCGGGAACGATTTTATCGGAATGGGAATCTTAATTGCAGCTTCGCACCACGAGAAATTTGATGGCAGCGGCTACCCCGAAGGGTTAAAAGGGCAGGAAATTCCATTGTCGGCACGCATAATGGCAATAGCAGATGTCTACGACGCGCTTCGTTCGAAAAGGTCATATAAAGAAGGTTTTGACCATGAAAAATCTTACCAAATTGTATGTGAAGGCTCCGGAAACCATTTTGACCCCGTAATTGTGGAAGCTTTTAAAAAAGTTGTTAATCAATTTAGCGATATATTTGCTTCCGCAGAAGATTGAGCCATAGCTTTTATTTTTTCTACCAGCGCATTGCCATTTATCGGCTTGGATAGATAATCATCCATTCCGGCTTTTAAACAAACTTCCGCATCACCAACCATAGCATTTGCAGTTAAGGCAATAATGGGAATATGTTTAGCTCCCTCTTGCTCTGACTCAATTTTTCTTATTTGTTTTGTTGCTTCATAGCCGTCTAAAACAGGCATTTGGCAATCCATTAAAACAACATCATAATCATTTTTAAAGACCGATTCTACCGCTTCTTGCCCGTTATTTGCAAGGTCACAATCAAACCCTGCATTTGAAAGCATTTTCGAAACAAGTTTTTGGTTTATGGGGTTATCTTCAACTAAAAGAATTTTAATTCGTCCTTCTTTGTGCATTTCTGCAATAACGTGTTTTGTGACAAGCGAATTTTCATTTTTCTCTTTTGCTGCCTTGTAAGAAGGGTCTATAACAACGGATATGCAATCGACCAAATCTTGCTGGCGTATAGGCTTTGTCATATAAGCATCAATTTTTACTTCTTTTGCTCTTTTGTAGTCTCCCGCCTGCACACGCGAAGTGAGCATTATAACCGGTATATTTTTGTGGCGCTCGTCTTTTTTGAGTATCTGGGCAAACTCAATCCCGCTTTTACCGGGCATATTGAAATCAGTTATAATTAAATTAAACGAAATATTTTCATTTGCCAGTATTTCCAGAGCACTATCAACATTTGTAGCCGAATAAACCTTGCAGCCAAACTCGCCAAGATAATGTTCAATTATTTTTGCGTTTGTGTCGATGTCATCAACAGCAAGAATATTCAAATTATTCAGGTCTTTTGAGAATTTGAGTTTTCTTTCGGGGATTGTATCACTCATCAAAAATTCAGCTTTAAACGCAAAAGTAGAGCCTTTACCCAATTCACTTTCAATGGAAACACTGCCGTTCATTGCCTTGATAATTTTCTTTGAAATAGTAAGCCCCAACCCTGTTCCGCCGTATTTTCTGGTGGTAGAACCGTCCGCTTGCGCAAAAGATTCAAATATTTTTTCCTGATTTTCCTTTGCAATGCCTATCCCTGTATCTCTAATTTTAAAAAGAAGCTTTGCCTTGTTGTTCCTCTTTAAAAGAAGTTCTGCGGAAATAGAAATTTCCCCTTGTTCTGTAAATTTAAGGGCATTGTTCACAAAATTGTTTAGCACCTGGCGCAATCTGGTAGGATCTCCCAACAACTTTTCAGGAACATTTGAATGGCAAAAAGCACTCAGTTCAATGTTTTTCGCTGAAGCGCTTGATGATAAAAGTGTGGCAACGTCTTCAATTATATATCTGGGGGAAAATTCTATCGTTTCCATTTCCATTTTGCCGGACACGATTTTGGACAAATCCAAAATCTCGTTAAGGAGGGTCAATAAATTATTGGATGATTTTCTTATCTCATTTGTGAAATCTTTTTGTTCATCATCAAGCTTGGTTTGTTCAAGAAGCTGGACAAAACCCATTATACCGTTCATTGGCGTTCTTATTTCATGGCTCATATTTGCAAGGAATTCACTTTTTGCACTGTTTTTTTGCATATATTCTATCAATTCGTGCTTCATATCGTTAAATGACAAAACAAAATCACCAAGCTCGTCATAAGAGGCATGTTCCAGGTCTTCTAATTGGAAATTTCCTTTTGAAACTTGCGACATATATTCTTGAATTTTCTTAAGAGGACTTATCAGCCTTGAAATTAAGAGATTATTAACAAAGGAAATCATAGCAATCATGGCAATTAAGCTGATTACAAAAACAAAAGCGTGTACAAAGAAGATTTTTAGCATAACGAGGTAAGGAATGGTTGCGACAAAACTCCAGCGCTCTTTAATTCCGGGCACTTCAATCGGGGTGAAAACACGCAGGTTTTTACCGAACCCCTTGCCAACGACCGTGGTGAATGTTTTTCCGTCTTTAATGTCTTGGTAATATCCGGCCACTTCTTTATCTTCAAGAAAACTTTTCAGGTTTCTTTCAGGCTTTGTGTTATCAAAAAGAACATTTCCTCCGTCTGTGGCAACAGCGGAATATTTACCTATAGCCTTGTTATTTTTTGCCGTTTTAATTAATTTTTCAAGAGGCAAATCGAGCCCTATTATCCCTATTGTTTTGTCGTTATAAATTAAAGGCGTGATAACGGATGTCATTGTTACACCGTTAAAACCCTCTGTATTGTCAAGATAAGGCTCCATCAGTGTAGTTCGTCCATTTTTGATAGGGATGTTGTACCAATCAGCCCCGGCGTTTAATTCGTGGGTGTCCGGAGGTATTATTTTAACTTCATCGCCATCGCGTAGAAAAGTCACTTCAAAACGCCCGGTCTCATCTGAGAGTTGGACACCTTTATATGTTTCATTTACATGTGCTGAATCGGGGTCGCTTTTAATTGCGTTTGGCTCCAGAACAACATATATATCGTACAATTCCGGTGTTCCCTGTATATGTTTTTCCAAAATGTTGATTATCTTTTTTCTTGGCTGTTCGTTGTTTTTAAGAATCGCATATATAGAGCGCTCCAACATTTCTACCTGAAGCTTTGCACTTGAAATATCCTTTTCAAAATCTTTTGCTTGTGAGTTTGCAACCTCAAGCGTGCTTTGCTTGGCTTGCTCTATTTGGGTGAAATAAGTATTCATCAAAATTAGGGCCGAAAATATAACAAAACCAACAATTATGCATAACGAAGTCATAGCGGTAATTTTTGATGACAGTTTTTGGTTATCGACAAACTTTTTTAACACTTCCGGTTCCCTTAATCTCCCCAAAAGGGGCAACTCCTTAAGCAATAGTATATCATTTTTCGCCCTAAATCAATTGTGTACTAGAAGATTATCATTGTTCTTAAACCAACAGCGCAACCGTTCGTTTTTTGCCCGTTTGTATTGTGAATATATTGAACAGTAGGCTGTAATGACATCCAGGGCGTCAGTTGTATTTTGTAAAATGCTTCAATTATATTTTCAGCACCGCTTCTACCATCAATGCCTTTTAATTTATTGCTGAATTGCGCAATTGCCGTACCTATGCCCAAAACATCTTCATCGCGTTTTTTAAACAAACCTTTATACATAAGAGCAGCGCCGTAGTATTTAGGCGTTTCAACTCTGTCATTAGGTGCCATACTCACTTGCCCCAAAGCGTAAAGCCCTTGGGTATCTTCCTTATAATCTTTCTTTTCTTTCCACAACATTTGTTCGGCTTCAACATACCAACCAAGGGTTTGAGCGCGAGGTTTGGCGTTAAAATCTTCAACATGACCCGTATGAAGCCAGCCACCGGCAAGTATGGTACCCGGCAGATTGCCCTTATTGTGGCGAACGCCGATTTCTTGAATCAAAAAAGAAGCCCTGTCTCTGGCAAAAGCGGTGTCGAAACCAAGTGTCCCGCCCTTTGCATTCCCGTCAAACCAGCCCGACCTTAAAGATAACCATTCTGTAGGGTTAAGCTTTAAAACAAGCCCGAGCGCCTGATCAGGATAAGAAGGCAGGGGAACGTTCGGCATAAAAAACGCATGCGAATTATTTAAAAAGTTTGTGGCTAAATCTAGTGTCATAAAATCATAACAGGCATCTTGCTTACCGACTTTAACTTCCACGCGATTATCAAACAAGCCCTGTTGATACCAATATTCGGCCAAATGGGTAAACTGCTCTGTGTCATAAGCATCCATATATTGATATGAACCGAAATAGCGCGCGTCCAGCCCCATGCCGTGTTTATTCTGAAATCTTACAACGGCGGTGCCGCCCTTCCAAAGGCCCATTTTTTCCGTTTCTAATATTATGGCGCTATCAAGCACGCCAAAAGCTTTTGTGGGATATTTAGATTTTTGAGTACCGCCATAAACCTTTTGAAGAACATCTGTCATATATATAATTTCAAAAGTAACGCCGTGGTCTTCAAGTTCGGTTCTTGCCCCGCCCCAATCACCTGTTGCATAGTCACCCTCAAGCCAGCTTTTTATAGGGGAAGCGGCTTCATCCGGTTCAACTCTCGACTCATCAACCCCACCCTTCAATTCAAGAACAGGAACTACATTTTCTTCTTCTATTGCATGTGCAAAATTGCTTATGGATAATAAGACCGCCACAAGGGGAATTAGAACAATCTTTTTCATATATTCATAATATAACGGCATTATTTTAAAGAAATCGTTTTTTAATTGTATTTTTTTGCAGTAATAGTGCTATAATAGACCGATAGTTAAATTAACCAGACAGTGGAGAATTTATTATTTTTAATTTTTTGAAAAATATTTTTCAACCAAAGGGTAGTTCCAAGATGAAAGTTTTGGTCGTAGACGACGCCCAAATGAACCTCATGCTGGCAAAAAAACTGCTCGAAACTTTGGACGTGGAGTGCGATACCGCTTCAAGCGGCACAGAAGCGATAGGGAAAATAACATACATAAAATATAACCTTGTTTTAATGGATCATTTAATGCCGGAAATGGACGGGGTCGAAACAACAAAAAAACTAAGAGAAAAGGGGTACACGCCCGAAAAACTGCCTGTTATCTTATTCACAGCAAATGATATTGATGAAATTCAAGAAATGATCGCGGACGCTCAATTTAACGATTATCTTCCAAAACCGCTCAATCGTGTATCCCTTGAAGATATGTTGAAAAAATGGCAAAACGGGGGGAAGGTTAAGAACAAACCCGCCGTTAATGCGCCGGACAGTGAAAAAGTGCACTGCGAAAAAATTATAAAAGCAATCAGGGAAATTGAAGAAATCGATGTTGAATCTGCCCTTGAAAGAGTGGGGGGCGACAACAGCATCCTTGAAAGTTCGCTGAAAATAATGACGCGCGGATTGCCTGAAGTTATAGAAAAATTAAATAAAAGCTTTTACAGCGGCGACATCGCAAACTTTACAATCGAAGTCCACGGCGTAAAGGGCACCCTTTTAAATATAGGCGCAAACGGATTAGCGGAAATTGCGGGCGAACTTGAGAAGCGCTCAAGAGCAGAGGATTTGAACTTTTGCAAACAGAATATACACCTATTGAATGACCAGCTTTTGACACTTCACGAAAAATTGTCTAAAATTATGGATAACCAAAGCGATAGCAGCCAGCCCAAGAAAAAGGGAAATACGGGCACTCTTAAAAAACAAATAAAAAAATTAAAACAATATATTGATGATTTTAAGGGCGATGAGGCTGTAAAGCTTATCGAAAGTATGTTAATATATACATATAGCGAAGATACGGATTTATTTCTTCAAAAGCTTATGCGCCTTATTGAAGAATTCCAGTATGAACAAGCACTTGAGTTGATTGCCAGGGAGAAAATCTAAATGAGCTTCTTGAAAAATATATTTGGTGCGCCCGGAAAAAGGGGCGGCAAGAAAGTTATTCTTGCAGTTGATGACCAGCCCAGTATATTAGACACAATAAAAAGGCTTTTGAGCACCCAATATGAAGTACATTGTATGACATCATATACAATGGCCTTAAAATTTGTAGAGAAAAATACTCCGGATTTAATTCTTCTTGATATAGAAATGCCTGATATGAACGGAATTGTACTATTAAGAATGCTAAGGGAAATGAAAAAACTTAACAGCGTTCCGATAGTTTTTCTAACCGGTAATTCGGGTATGGGCAACTTGCAAGATGTCGGCCGAAACGGCGGAGACGGCTTTATTACAAAACCGATTGACCACAACTTTGTTATAAGAATAAAGAAGTTTTTAAAAGATGTATAATTAAAAAGAGCGTCGGGGACGCTCTTTTATTTACTTATTAAATAATTCCTTGTGCTTTCATCGCATCGGCGAGCCTTTTAAAACCTGCTATATTCGCTCCGGCCACATAGTTTGTGCCCAAGTGATATTGCTGCGCTGCGCTTTGACAAGCATCAAATATATTTTTCATAATATTTTCAAGTTTTTGATCTACTTCTTGGAAAGTCCAAGAACATCTCATCGAATTTTGGCTCATTTCAAGCGCAGAAGTTGCAACACCACCGGCATTTGCAGCCTTACCGGGCGCCAACAACACATTGTTCGCCAGTAAATACTCAATTGCCTCATTGCTTGTAGGCATATTAGCACCTTCACCCACTGCAATAATTCCATTGGCAACAAGCTTTTTAGCATCTTCAAGAAGAATTTCATTTTGGGTCGCGCAAGGAAGAGCAACATCCGCCTTTATGTTCCAAATGGCAGCATTACCGGGCGTATTCTCGATATATTGAGCATTGGAATCGTGCGCCAAATATTCTTTAATTCTTTTTCCTTCAACTTCTTTAATTTGCTTAATAGCGGCTAAATTGATACCCTCAGGTACATACACACAACCGTTTGAATCGCTCATGGCCACAACGTTTGCGCCCATTTCTTGAGCCTTTTGGCAAGCATAAATTGCAACATTTCCCGAACCGGAAATTAAGACGTTTTTGCCTTTTATTGAGGTTCCGTTAGCGGATAACATTTCTTTCATAAAATATAAAAGTCCGTAGCCTGTGGCTTCTTTTCTTGCCAAAGAGCCCCAATACTCAAGCCCTTTACCTGTTAACACTCCGGCTTCATAATTATTTCTGACTCTTCTGAACTGGCCAAACAAGTAGCCTATTTCTCTTGCGCCAACACCAATATCGCCTGCGGGAATATCGCAATCTTGACCGATGTGACGTTGAAGTTCTGTCATAAAGCTTTGACAAAAACGCATTATTTCATTATCCGATTTGCCTTTTGGGTTAAAATCCGAGCCGCCTTTACCGCCGCCAATTGGAAGGCAGGTAAGTGCATTTTTGAAACACTGTTCAAACGCCAAAAACTTTAATATGCTTTGATTGACGGTAGGGTGAAACCTTAAACCGCCCTTGTATGGCCCAAGAGCGCCGTTAAATTGAATACGGTAACCCCTGTTTACCTTTATCGCACCTTTATCGTCAGTCCAAGGAACTCTGAAACTTATTACTCTTTCAGGTTCCAACAATCTTTCAAGTAACGCTATCGACTTATATTCTTCCGAGTGCGTTTCTATTACTTTTTCAATTGATGTTAAAACCTCTTCAACTGCCTGTAAAAATTCGCTTTCATGGGAATTTTTAGACTTTGCAGCCTCAAGTACTTGTGATAAATAGCTTTCCATAGTTGTTAACTCCAGCTTTTTTGCTTGCGAAAAGAATTTTATCACATAATCGGCTCTATGGCATGTAAATTTTATGTAAAGAAAATTAGCCCAGCGACTCTAAAACTTCATCAATATGGCCTTTAACCTTGACGTTACGCCATTCTTTTCTGGTTTTACCGTCTTTATCCAAGATAAAAGTAGAGCGATTGATGCCAAAATATTTTTTGCCATACATTGATTTTTCGCCCCAAACACCGAAAGCTTCGGCCAGTTTGTGTTCCGGGTCAGAAAGTAAAACAAAATTAAGTCCGTGTTTTTTCTGAAAACCTATGTGGCTTTTGATATCATCCGGGCTAACTCCAACCACAAGCGCTTTTGAACTCAGGCGGTTGTAGTTATCGCGAAAATCGCAGGCTTCTTGTGTGCAACCCGGGGTATTGTCTTTGGGGTAAAAATACAAAACTGTTTCTCGGCCGTTAAAATCCGCTAAGGAGTATTCCTTCTCAGCACCTTCAGAGTCAATTCCCTGAAGTTTTATATTCAAATAGTCCATAAAAATTAAATCCTGTTTTTTAAAATAAAATCACAGAACTCGCGAACCGCGCCCCTGCCGCCGTTTTTAGTTGAAATAAATTTACAAACTTCTTTTACTTCATCAACCGCGTCATTCGGGCAGGCCGAAAGTCCTACTTTATTTAACACGCCTAAGTCCGGCAAATCATCGCCCATGTAAGCAATTTCATCATATTTCAGGTCAAATTCATCTGCAAGGTTGCCAAGTGCAATAACTTTGTTTTTTTGCCCCTCGTAGAGTCTTGTAATATCAAGTATCTTCGCTCGAACGCGCACAGTTCCGTTGTCGCGTGCCGTTATTATTGCAGTTTTAATACCTGCATCATTTAACATACAAACGCCCTGACCGTCTTTAGAGTTAAAGGTTTTAACCTCGCGCCCGTCTTCAAGAAAAGAAAGTGAGCCGTCTGTCATAACACCGTCTACATCAAAAGCAACGCATTTGACTTTGCCCGCAGCAAGCTTTAATTCAACACTGTTAAAATTCTCTTGATTCACGCCACACCTGCCTTTAAAAGATCGTGGATATGAATTAAACCAACAGGCAAACCGGCCTCACTCAAAACCGGTAATGAAGTAATTGAATATTTTTCCATTACCCCGAGCGCCTTGGCTGCAAGCTGGTCTTTAGTGAGAGATTTCGGGTCTTTTGTCATAACATCATTGACAGTTAAATTTTCAACAGAATTAAATTTCAAAAGCGCACGACGGATGTCTCCGTCTGTTAAAACACCTGTTAAAGCGCCACTATTGTTCACAATTAAGGCCGTTCCCAACCTTTTTTCAGAGATTATTTTAATTGCATCTTTAAAATTTATATTTTCCTTAATAATGGGTAGCTTGTCGCCTTCGAGCATTAATTCGCCAACTGTGTATAACATACCCCTGCCGAGCGCGCCTGAAGGGTGATATAGGAGAAAATCTTCGTAAGAAAACCCGCGCTTTTTCAAAAGACAAACCGCAATAGCATCTCCCATTGCAAGTGTCGCCGTGGTGCTTGCAGTCGGGGCTTTGTTTAGAGGGCAAGCTTCTTTCTCAACAGAAATATCAAGCGTGACATCGCTTTTTTGCGCCAAAATTGAATTTAGTCCGCCCGTTAATGCAATTAAAGGAACATTAAAACGGTTAATTAACGGCAATAAATTTGATAGCTCCATAGTTTCGCCGCTGTTTGAAATTGCAATTACAACGTCATCGCGCGAAATTATTCCACTGTCACCATGGGTTGATTCGGCAGGGTGTAAAAAAACGCTCGGTGTTCCTGTTGAACACAACGTTGAGGCAATTTTTCGCCCGATTAAGCCCGATTTTCCCATACCTGTTACAACAACCTTGCCTTTGCAGTGAAATAGAATATCAATAGCACGTTCAAACTCGGCACCCACACGGTTTCTGAGTTCCAAAATCGAGCCTGCCTCAATTTCAAAAACTTCAAGAGCAGTCTTTTTTACGTCGCAATCTGTCGTCGTCGAACCAAAATTTTTCATACTTTAATTATAGCGAAATGAAAAAGAAAACACAAACACGAGGTGCTTTAAACATATTTTGTAAAAACCGATTGAACCTCGTCTTTGCTAACTGTTTCACCTGTTTTATCGGGCACTACCGGAGTGTAGCTAAAAATTTGGGCTGCTTTTTCGCCAAGCATCCGCCAATATGTTGAATCGGGGCTATCCTCCAACCTTACCAGAATTGCCGCATTATCATATTCCAATTTTTCTCCTGAAGAAGTTTCATTAATGCCCATATAATGAGACCAACTTTCACCTTTATCATGGGTGCGGTAAAATTCATCGAGCTTATACTCTTCGCCTCCGGTTGCTTTATCAATGTTATCCAGCATTGCGGTTAAATTTCCAAGGTCTTCCCCTGTTTTTGTGTGTGATGTTAAATACTGTTTTACCTGTGGACTTAGCGGGCTTAATTTTCCAAAACTAACATTATTTAAAGCCTTAATATTCATTGTCTTATTCTTTTACTCCGTACTGCACTATACCAACATCAATTCCGCCGGGAATAAGGAAAAACCCGAATTTCATGCCTTGCAAAACCATACCGTCAAGCAAAACTTTTGCGCCATTTTTCTGGAATTGTTTGCTCATTTCATCGTAATTTTTAACGGTAAAATAAACTGTAGCGTGGGGCACTACATTATCTTTTTTCATTTTATCGCATATTTGCATAATGCCTGCGTATGGGAAAAGGCCGTCTTTGGCTTGAATGACTCTATAATCCATGCCATTATCATTGTTTCTTTGAACAACTTTAATACCTAAATTTTCATTCAAAAACTTCTCTGTCGCACCGGCATCATTGCTGTACATATCAACCCAGGATTTATCCCCCTGAACCATCGTCGGGTTTTTTGCAAAAATAACGTACGCTGTTGCCAAATTCAACAAAAGTGAAATCGTCAGAACAGAAATCAATAATATTTTTAACCCTTTTTTCATACTCACACCTCCTAAAGACACCGTTTTATCATCACATATAAAATAGGTAAAATCAACCTTTTGGTGGAAATCTGACAAAAAATGTGAAAAAAATGAAAAATGTGTCGTTAGCATAGGTAAATACAGCTGATTGGTTTATTAAACTTTATGAAAAAATTTAACCTTGATTTCCCCTTTTCTCAAGTGAATGAAGTCATAGAGCGCATTAAAGGATTCATTAACAAACACAAATGTGATGAATTTGAGGCGGATATTAGCCTGCTTAATTTAATTGATGCGGCTAGAACAGCAATTTTATGCTCGACTTACCATTTTTCAAAATATCCCCAAGGGCGAATTTACTGGGATTTACGCGATGAGCAGACTAAAGAGTTAATAAAACCTATGCAGCTTACAAATATGGAATTAAGAGTAAAAAAAGCACAGCAAGACATTTTGGACAATGTCAAAAAGCTTAGAGCTTAAGATTGGAAACTGCCGGTGGCAAATGTAATCAAGCAAATTATTGAAAATAAAATTTATGGTACGGTGAGGGCGGACGATACGGCAAGAACGGTTGAAATTGCAAACGCTTACATTGAGGCCGGTATTAAGGTTTTGGAAATTAATTCAAGCGTTGAAGCTATAAAAAAAGTCAGCACAAACAAAAAAGGAGTCTCAATTGCCGCAGGCGGAATTATTACGACGCAACAGGCTCAAGAGGCTATTGAAGCCGGCGCAAAGCTTTTGGTTTCACCTATTTTGCAAATGGGGCTTGTTAAATTTTCCTCTTGGCACAAAATTCCTCTGATTTTGACTGCAACAACTCCAAACGAGGCTTATAGCGCCTGGAAAGCACGTATTCCACTAATAAAAATTTACCCTATTAAAGACCTTGGCGGCTCAACTTATGTCGAAGACTTATTGCGTCCGATGAATTTTTTGAATGTTATGCCCACGGGCTCTGTTCGAGTAGCAGACATTAAAGATTACCTCGATTCCGGCGCAAGCGCGGTGGCTTTAGGCCGCGAGCTTTATCTCGGCCGCACATATGAGCAGATTGTAGAAGTTACAAAAACCGCAATTAAAGAAGCAAAGTCGGCTTAAATCTTACGATTTCTTTTTTGCCATGAATTTTTGCCAATTTTCATCAAGATTCTGGATAAATTCATGCGCATCCAAAATATCATCGTAACCAATCGCTTTAGATTTAGTATCGACACCTTCACCTTTTGTTGGAGCGGCAAAATCTTCATTAATTGAGGCCAGAAGCTCTTCTTTATCAAGCCCCAAAAGCGCTATGCCAAAACCTTTGTCGCATTTTTTACATTTCACCTGTAAGACAAAAAGCCCGTCTTCTTTGCGCATAATTGTAAAAGACTTATCTTTAAAACTCTCTGCGCAAATTGAGCATTTCATGCTACCAAAAAGTTTCTTAATGTCAGTTTTTTTCATATCCTCAACTCCTTTGTGTAAATTTTTGTTACAACCCTTCTTAATTTCATAAAGTTTCCTTGAATTTGAACCGAAATACAGCATGTAAGTGAAATAGAATACAGAATGCGAGGTTAGTCATGTTTTTAGAAATGTTAAGCGTAGTTTTATTTGCTGGCGTGGTTTACACGTTTTTAGTAGTCGTGCCCAGCGTAATCGAAAAATTAAGTTCTGAAGATTTCAGAAGAGCTTATTTCTCACACCTTGCAGAAAAAAGCGTACATTCATACGGCAAATAGAGGTAAACTTCTCTTACACACACCATAATTTACAAGCTGCCACAGCCCTATAGGCTTTTGGCAGCTTTTTTTATTGCACTCCCCAACTCTTCTAATTTCTATACTCCCCGACTCTCTTGTTTAATTAGACTTTAAGGGAAGTCCTTTTGTTCCGAAACTTTTAAAAAATCATACTTTAGGGTAACATGGTTAATATGAACAAGGTGCTAGTAATATCTTTATTTTTCGCGCTATTTTACGCTTTGCCTTATGCGTGCGCGAATGAACCGGGACAAGTTGAAAATGAAGTTCAAGTGTGGACTTTTGAAGTTGATGATGACAATGACACTGAAGAACCGCCCGCAAGAGAACCTGTGGTTTTAAAAGAGTGCAAAGAGGTAATTTTGGATGAAATTACCCCTGATTACAAGCAAAGGTTTAAATATAATATCGATGCAGAGCCTAATATAAAACCCGTTCCTTACCTTCAGAAAGATACCCCCACGGACAGTTTAAACATCAAAAACGGCGATTTTTCACTTCAGTCAACTTCCAAAAAAACCAGAAGCGATTACTTTGAAAACGCCTTAAATCAGCGCACTGAGGCAAAATATTCGAAAAAATATTTTGAAGTTTCAACCGGCTATGAAACAAAATATGATAACCCTGACGCCTCGCAAAGTTCAAAAAATGTGTTCTTGGCGCCGAAACTTAAACTTAACGATGAAGTTTCAGTGATTTTTAACAACAAAGTTGACCCTATGGGCACAAAGTTCGAGCAGGAAGTCGGTTTGAATTTTAAACCAAAGTTTTTGCCCCATTCAACATTTGGCGTTGCCGGCGGCACCACAGTTCGAAACGACAGCGGTGAAAGAACGCAGAAAATGAAGTTTAACACCGATTTGCTTCTTTGGTGATTTAATTATATACTTAACTCTATGCTAAAAAATCTTATTATTGTTGCATTTTTGCTTTTCGCAAACGGTTTTTTTGTAGCTTCCGAGTTTGCTCTTGTCGCCGTCAGAAAAACACGCCTTGCGCAACTGGATAATGAAGGTAACAACGAAGCGAAAATTGCGCTGAAAGCGATTAACAAGCTTGACAAATCAATTGCCGCAATACAGTTGGGAATTACAATTGCTTCTATCGGTTTGGGTTGGGTTGGAGAGTCCACACTTGTTAAACTGTTCGAGCCCTTGTTTGAATTCTTGCCGGATACTATTCAATCTTTTACGGCACATTCGGCCGCTATTACCGTTGCTTTCACACTTATAACACTTTTACATGTGGTTTTAGGTGAATTAATGCCAAAATCAATAGCTCTGCAATACCCGGAAAAAACCACTCTTATGATTGCGCGACCTCTCGCTTGTATAACAAAAATTTTCACTCCGTTTATTTGGATTTTAAACGGGCTGGGCAATTCTTTACTCGCGCTTATGAGAATTCCTCCTGCGCACGCAGGGCATTTGGTTCACAGTGTTGAAGAAATAGATATGATTATTGATGCTTCGCACAAGGAAGGTGTTTTAAACGACACCGAAAAAGAAATTCTGCAAAATGTTTTTAAATTTTCAGATATACAGGCAAAACAAGTTATGGTGCCGCGCCCTGATATTATTGCCGTTCCTATCGACACCACAAGTGATGAATTAAACAAAATAATTATCGACAATCAATATACGCGCTACCCTGTCTATGAAGACGATTTAGATAACATTTTAGGGCTTTTGCACGTTAAAGATGTTTACCCTCTTGTTTGTGAAAACCGCAAAATTAACTTAAAAAGCATATTGCGCGAACCTATCTTGGTGCCCGAAACAGTTACAATAGACAACCTTGTTCTTGAATTTAAAAAGAAGAAATCGCAAATGGCAATTGTTGTGGATGAATTCGGCTCTACAAGCGGAATTATCACCCTTGAGGATGTTATTGAAGAAATTTTCGGCGAAGTGCAAGATGAGTTCGACGAAGAAGAAGCGGATATTCGACAAATTTATGAAAATGAGTTTATTGCAAACGCAATGGTGCGTCTTGATGAATTCAATGAATATTTTGAAGCAAAAGAAATTGAAGTTAATTTTACAGATGAAGATGTTGAAACTCTCGGCGGGCTTGTAGTCAAGCACCTCGGGCATATTGCCAAAAATAATGACGAAATTGAATTTGATGGCTTTTTGTTTAAAGTTTTAGAAACCGATGGTGCCAGAGTTTTAAAATTAAAAATCAGAAAACTGCCCGAAGAGGATGCCTCAAATACGCAGTGCACTTAGTATCTCGTACAAAAAGATGATTTGTATTTCGCCCCGATGTGATACTTTGAACATAGCAATTTAGAGATAAAAAAAGAGGTATTTACCCATGCAAAAAATTTCCCCCCTTCGCGCGAGTCTGGACGCGTTTAACAAATTCAGAGAGAGCAGAGGCGCTTCAAAATCAGATGAAGCAGCAAAAGTTCATTCTAATCCCTTTGGAATAACTTTCAAAGGAACTGTTTTGCAAATGGATGTTTTCGAATCAGCAAGTCCTGTAAAAAAGGCAGACCCGCTTGGCCTTAGCGCAATTCAGGAAAAAATGCAAAATGTAAGCAAACTAACCGCAAGCGCTTGGGTTTCAACAATTAACAAATTCTCAGATGCTAAAAATTCTGTAATTTCCTTCTGCGGAGGCATTAAGCAAGGTGCTATTGATTTTGTTGATAAATTAAACAACACAAAAGTTGAATTTAATTTAGACTTCTTAACTCATAGTGTCGGCAACCTTCAAAGACAACCTATCGGTGCGCTTGAAGAGCGCCTGAGAGGCGAATTGAGCGCAATGGGAGGTGTGTAATGAAGGCTGTTAAAAAAGTTTCCAACCTCATTGAAGCAATTTCAAAACACCAGGATGAACAAGAGGCGCTTCGCGTACTCGACGATCTTGGCACAAACTGCCCGTTGGATGATATCCGCGAACTTACAAGCAGATATTTAATTCGCAAAAATACAACTGACGCTCTGAGATTAGTTATTGTAAACAGAGGTAAAGGCATTAACGATTTGAGCGCAAAAGTTGCAATGTGCGCCATTAACGAGCTTTTGGCCCTTAAAGACAAAGCCGAAGCTATTAAAATTTTAGATGAAACAATTGAGCAAAATGACGAAAAAGAAGTCCAAGACACTGCAAGAAGTGTAAAAGCCTTGATGTCATTCAGCTCGTAAACAAAATGGAGTTATAGGAAAAGCGCCCAAGTGGCGCTTTTTTATTGCTTAACGCACTGAAAATTCACAACCGCAATAGTTCTGTCTGTACAACTCATTGAAACGTGCAATTTCTTGGGTAATTTTAGCGCCGTTATTTTTCTTAAAATCAAACGCTTCATAATCAATTCCTGTAAGTTCTTTGGCAATTGCACCCGCCTCAAAAATTTGTTCGCTGATTTTGTGCGAACTCACGGTAAGGGTGGTTGAAAACCTTTCAAACCCAAGTTCTTTAGCTTTTTTTGCTGTCTTTATCAGGCGCAGTTCAAAACATTTTTTGCACCTTTCGCCTTGTTCGGGCTCATTTTCAAGACCTTTTGCAATTTCTTCAAAATCTTTTGGCTCGTAATCTTCTGCAATAAGTTCAAACTCATATTTTGTGCAAACCCGCTCCAATTCATCTTTTCTTCTTAAAAATTCTTCTTTTGGGTGGATGTTTGGGTTGTAGAAATAAGCAGTCACATCATAATTAAGCATTTTTAAAAGTTGCGAAGGGTAACCGAAACACACTGCGCAGCAGGTATGCAACAACACTTTTTTCTTTTCTTCCACGCCCTCTTTCATATTAGAAGAATTGCTCCAGATTAAATTCATCGATTGGCGCTTTACCGTAAGCCAGCATTTCAAGCGGCTTTTCGAGGTACTTTTGTTCTGCGGCTTCCAGGCTATTATGCGCAATTTCAAAAAGTTTTTTCGTAATTTCGCGCGGGCTTGCGCTATAACTTTTTGCACTCACTCCTGGTATTTCAAAATTCAGCCCGTATTTTGCCGCCAAAAATCCGAGTTCATCAAGGTTTCCACCGTTTACACCAGACAAAATATCCACCGCTTCATCCATTGAACCATACATAATTCCCTTATATAGCGCGCAAATCGCAAGCGCTAGCGGCAATTTTTGGCTGTCATGGTTTCTGATTTCAACATAACCTTTTAAGCGAACATCGGGGAAAGTAAGGCTCGAGTGTAAAATATAATCCTGCAAAGTCGCGCTATGGCCCTCAAAGCCATTTTCTAAAAATTGTGCAAAATTAATTTTGCCGTTCACTTCAATTTTTTCTGCCCCGCGCTCGAAAAAGAGCATGGGGACACCCAAAACTGCATCTACGTAGTCTTCAAACCCAATACAAGCACGGTTTTTCAATAAATTTTTATAAAAAAGCCCACACCTTGCCGCGTCAGTGTATTTCCACGCGAGTGCTCGAAAACTCTTATACTTTGAAGTTTTCCCGCCCCTTATAGGCGAATTTGCAAAAAATCCTGTCAAAAACGGCGACATTTTTGCAGCCAATCTCAGCTTTGCAAGTGCGTCTTCTTCGCTTTTGTAATCTAAGTTTACCTGCACACCCGCGGTTTCCCTCATCATAACAGGCGAAAATGCACCTTGAGCAGGCAGATAGTTTGCCATAATCAAATACCTGTCTTTAGGCACTATATTTATATTTTGGTATGTTGAATAAGGCGTATTGCCCACAGGAACAAATTTTACACCATAAGCATCGCCGATTTTATCAAGCAATGAGAGAATTTGCGCCGCATCAGCCTCAATTTCACCAATATTTTTTTTCTTTTCAAGAGAAAGTTCGAATTGTCCGCCCGGCTCAAGTGAAATTGAGGTAGCAGTTCCTGAAGCTGCCTCAGCGTTTGCCATTGCCCCAACTGTAACACCCGTGCCGTCTTTTAAAATTCCCCACCCGTTAATAGAAGCAAAGTGTTCAATGATTTTTTTCAAATTTTCATAAGGCGCATTTCGCCTCGTATCGGCATCAAGCGAAAGTCTCTCGTACTCAAGCCCGACCATAAAATCGCTTTCTTGTTTACAATTTTTTCTGTAATAGTCAATAATATCGGCTTTATTGCAGGCAGTCTCGTTTTTTGTGAGATTCAACATATCGTTTATATCTTACCATGTCAAAATAAATTTGAACATTCACCCGCACCGGCTAACTCTTATTGTGTTACAATCGTGCTATGGACTACTTTACAAGAGCGAAAAAATTCAGAACTAAAAAACGCCTCGGGCAGAACTTTTTGGTAGATGAGAATGTAATTGAAGAAATTTTATCGAATGTCAGTTCGGACGATAATGTTCTTGAAATCGGCCCCGGCATTGGTTTTGTGACAGAAGGGCTTGTGGAAATTGCAAAGCGCGTTTGTGCAGTAGAACTTGATGAAGAAGCAATCAAGGCCCTAAAAATAAGCTGTCCTAAAGCCGAAATTATTCATCAAGACATTTTAAAAACAGATTTATCAGCACTTTTACCCGTTGGAGAACAAAAGTTTAAAGTCATTGCAAATATTCCCTATTACATTACAAGCCCGATTTTAGTGCATCTTTTGGGCGAAATTGATGAAGCGCAGCATAAAAACCGCAGCACGATTGATGAAATAATTTTAATGGTGCAGCTTGAAGTAGCCAAAAGGCTTGTGGCAAGCGAAAATTCGCCAAATAAAGAATATGGAATGCTCTCGATTTTATCGCAATTTTGGGCCGATGTTGAAATTATTAAAACAGTCAAAGCACGAAGCTTTTACCCCTCACCCAAAGTTGATTCAGCTCTTGTGCGCCTGAAAATTCGCCCCAAAGGCAGGGTTGAGACAAATCCATTTTTAAAGCGTACGATTAAAGCATGTTTTGCTTCACGAAGAAAAAATATCAAAAATTCACTTTTGCAGGGCGGTTTTTTGAATGTTGAAAAAGTGCTTGCGCAGTTAGGCATTGACCAGAATATAAGGGGTGAAAAACTTTCTATTGTTGATTTTGAAAGATTGTCAAAGGCGCTGCATGAAAATCAAGGTTAAAACTCCTGCAAAAATTAATTTAAGTCTCACTGTCGGAAAAGCTCGTGAAGACGGCTTTCACGAAATTGAAAGCGTTATGCAAAGCATAAACCTTTTTGATTATCTGACAATTGAACTCAGGTGTGATGGGATTATTCTTGAGGGTACATCGAACGAAATCCCCTACGACAAAGGCAATATCGCTTTTAGGGCGGCGAAACTTTTTTTTGAAACGCTCGGCAAAAACTATGGCGCCAAAATTTATATTGAAAAAAACATTCCCGTTTGCGCCGGTCTTGCAGGCGGAAGCACAAATGCCGCAGGCGTTTTATGGGGATTGAACAAAATTCTTGACGAACCGTTTAAAACTCCGGACCTGCACAAAATGTGCGCCAAGCTTGGTTCTGACCTTAATTTTTGTCTCACAGGCGGGCGGGCACATTGTTTTGGGCGCGGAGAAATGGTTATTCCGCTGCCGTTTGAAGAATTTCCTCTTACAATAATAAAACCAAAAAACTTGGCTATAAGCGCAAAAGAGGCTTATGCGAGATTTGATAATATGACGGAAAGCTCGAACCTTCCAAATGACCTTGAATTTGCCCTTTTGCCATATTATGACGAACTAAGAGTCTTGCACAACAGGGGTTTTCAAATGTCAGGTTCCGGGCCGTCCTTTTTTATTCTCGAAGACAAAATCCCCGAGAATACAATAATGGTCCCCCAAAAATATGAAATCTTTGAGGGACTAAAATCTGTTTCTTATGGTGTTTGCCAAAGCGATTAGTTGCTTCGCCTTTACTTAAGGCTACTTCGCAGCCAAAGCCGTATCAACAACCACTTTAAATGCATCAGGCTCGTTTGTTGCAAGTTCTGATAACATTTTGCGGTTAATTTGAATATTCGCTTTTTTCATTTGGTTCATAAATTTTGAATAGCTTATGCCGTACTCACGAACTGCAGCGTTAATTCTCACAATCCACAAGCTGCGCATATTGCGCTTTAGAACCCGACGATCACGGTAAGCATATTTCAAAGCCTTCATAACCGCTTGGTTAGCAACT
>JAVBQM010000081.1:0-3904 GCA_031549065.1 Candidatus Gastranaerophilales bacterium
TTTCTTTTTTAATTACCTTTGCAACCGCCTTTAAGACGGCATCGCCCGCCGCATGACCATAGGTATCGTTCACCCTTTTAAAGTGATCAACGTCAAGCATAATTGCGCAAAGTTCCGAATTTTGCCGATGCGCGGTCGCAACCTCTTGCCTTAAGCGCGCCTCAAATTGCCTTCGGTTGTTTAGGCCCGTTAGGGCATCTAAAGTGGCGTCCTTTAAGGTTTTTGCATTTTCCATAGCCCTTGAAAGGGTGGTGGTTGCTTGTTTAGAAAGTTCGTTCAGCATTGAAATTTCGCCGCTTGAGAGTTTTTCAGTGGGCGAATGTGCAACAACCGCCCCGATAACTTTTTCGTCACAAAGAAGCGGAAAAATACCCATATTTTGTGAAATAATGGGACTATTTTTAATTTTCAAAAGGTTCTCGCTAATTTCCACACTCGAACACTTGGCAGGCCAAGCAAGTTTGTATTCCTTTTTGTGGGCGGATTTTAGGAAAATATAAACAAGGTGCTCTTCTACCAAATTATCTATCATTTCGCCGATTATGGGTAGAATATACTTAAGTTCGTATTGGGTTTCGATGATTTTGGCAATATTTTTCATCGTTTGGAAAAAACGAATTTGCTTTTCAAGCGCGCGGCGCTCTTTAAAACTCAAAATCGCAAACTGGATTTGCTTTTGCGCTAACGCAAGCGTGGTTTTATCTTCGCACTTTTTTTCAATCTTCAGAAATTTTTCAAAAAGTTCGTTTTCATCGCGTGTGCTTGTTATTAAATCGAAAACCTCCTGTAAAAAATCCGTCACCGCCAGAACCTCAAGTCTTCGCTCTCGCCTTTATCAAGTTCGTCAAAATATTTTTTACTTGCACATTTTTTGAAGTTTTTTATCATAGCGCGGTCAAGATCAGATGCCACAACCACTTTGCCGCCCACATAAGTTACTTCACGGTTCAAAATGTCGGTTTCACTGTCAATATGCTCCAAAAGATAGTTATAGTCGTTATTTTGAATCATTTTCCTAACAGCATCGTTTAAAATATCGTAAATGTAACGCGACTTCATGCCATCGCCCTGTGTATCCAAAAGAAGACCGGCCTTTTTAAATTCATCAATCGATTCTTTAAGCTGGTTCATATTCATCAATAAAACCGCAAGGTTGTAGTGCGCCTCAAAGTTCATCGGCTCCATATCAATCGCTTTGCAATAATATTTTCCCGCCTCGGCATGGTTATTTAAAAGCTGGTTTGCAAGTGCGAGATTGTAATATGTATTATAATTTTTTGATATTTTAAGAGCGCTATTATAAGCCTTAACTGCGTTTTCGAGGTATTGTTTCGAATCAAAATTTCTTTCACCCACAAGAAGCGACTTTCCGCGCCATGCTAAGCCTAAGTTGTAATATGCTACGCCCTGATTGTGCTTAAAAGTGCTTTTATTGTCGATAATAAAAGGGATATAAACCCAGCCCGGGGCAAGCCTGATTGCGTTTTCATATTCACGAATTGCGGCGTCATAATTAAAGGTTGCATTTGCAAGAACAATCGCATAATCAATGCGCGCAATTTGGAAGTTTGGCTTGATTTTAAGCGCCTGTTCGTAGTAATCGAGTGCCGAAAAATAATCTTCATAAACTACAAAAATATTTGCAAGGTTATATTTTGCCTTGTAATGGCGCGGGTTATAGGCAATTCCTTTTTTATAAGCCAAAATAGCCTTTTGCGGTTTTTTATTTTTGTAGTAGACATCCCCTCTCCAAACCCAGTAATAACTTGCAACTTTCTTAATTTGGGTTTTATAAAAATTGGGCCAAATGCATGCCGAAATGCAAATCAAAATAAAAAGAACGAAAAGCGTGCGCCTTACTATCGTGTTTTTAAAGAATCTTTTGAGCTTTTCCATAGTGACTATTATACCCTTAAACCGCCCTTGTGAAAAGAAATTTTTGTTGTAAGATTAGGGCTATGCTTAAATGTGGAATAGTTGGGTTACCCAACGTAGGAAAATCAACACTTTTTAACGCACTGACGCTTTCAAAGAACGCCCAGAGCGCGAATTATCCTTTCTGTACAATTGACCCTAACGTCGGTGTTGTAACGGTTCCTGATGAAAGGCTTGAAACTTTGCGCGATTTGGTAAACGCAAAGGCTGTAATACCTACTGCAATTGAGTTTGTGGATATCGCAGGGCTCGTTAAAGGCGCAAGCAAAGGTGAGGGTTTAGGAAACCAATTCCTTGCAAACATCCGCGAAACAGACGCCATAATTCAAGTGGTGCGCTGTTTTGACGATCCCAACACTGTACATGTAAGCGGCAAAATTGACCCGATTGATGATATTGAAACCATAAACACAGAACTTGCACTCGCTGACATCGCAAGCTTGGAAAACCGCCAAAAACGCATTTTAAAACAAGTTAAGGCGGGCGAAAAAGAAGCGAAAATAGAAAACGACGCTATTGAGAAATTGTTAAAAATGCTTGGGGATGCAAGTTTCGTAAACATCGACGATTTTTCAGAGGATGAGAAAAAAGCAGTTAAAAATTTTCACATACTTATGGTTAAGCCTGTAATTTATTGCGCAAACGTTTCTGAGGAAGATTTAGTTGCGGGCGGAAACGATTACACAAAACGCGTTCAAGAATATGCCGCCTCGCACGGCGCGAAAATGGTGGTCATTTCAGCCGCCATTGAAGCGGAACTTGTCGAATTAGGCAAAGATGAAGCCAAAAGTTATCTTGAAGAATTGGGCGTAACTTCATCGGGCATTGAAAAAATGATTAAAACTGCCTACGATTTGCTCGATTTAAGAACCTATATTACGGCAGGCGAAAAGGAAGTTCGCGCCTGGACAATTAAAAAAGGCACCAAAGCACCGGCAGCAGCCGGGGTTATTCATACCGATTTTGAAAAAGGTTTCATTCGCGCAGAAGTTGTTAGTTATAGCGATTTCACAACCTCCGGTGGCTGGGCCGGCTCTCGCGACAAGGGTTTAGCACGTTTGGAAGGCAAAGAATACGTCGTTCAAGACGGCGATGTAATGTTGTTTAGGTTTAACAACTAGCGCTCAATAACAAAAACAACTTCCGGCGATAAAAAGTTTGCAAGCCAACCGTTCATTGGTTTTCCGCCTTCGGAGATACAAGCTTTTTGTAAGATATTAATTTTGCGCACTCTGCAAAATTCATAAAAATCTTTTATGGTTAAAAGGTGGATATTCGGAGTGTCATACCATTCATAGGGCAAATCACGGCTTTTTGGCATTTTCCCTCTGAAAAACAGGTAAAATCTAACCTTCCAGTAGCCAAAATTCGGAAAACTTACAACGGTTTTTTTTGCAACCCTAAGCATCTCATCGATAACATAATCAGGCTTTTCGGTCGATTGAAGAGTTTGGTTCAAAATCGCGTAGTCAAAGGTTTTGTCTACAAATTGTGCCAATCCGTTATCAATATCTCCTTGAAGTATAGACAGCCCCTTTTCAATCGCTGAAATGGCCGCCCCTTGGGCAATTTCAACCCCAACGCCTGTTGCACTCTTTTCATCAATCAATTTTTTAAGAAGGGTGCCATCCCCACAGCCAAGGTCCAAAACCCTTGCACCGCTTGGAATAAGTTTGGTTATAATTTTGTAATTAATCGGCTGTTTTTCCATTGTTCTCGCATTTTACCATAAAATAGGACACAAGGAGTGGTTGTAAATCATTAAAAAAATGTTACAATGAGAAACGAGATTATTAATGGAGACACATATGAGCGACAAACATGACAACGGTTTTGCATTCGCACTGGGCATCTTAGGCGGCGTTATAGGCGGCGTGGTTGCAGGTTTATTGTTGGCACCAAAATCTGGTGAAGAAACGCGCGAAGACTTAAAAAAAGCGGCGGATGAAATTAGCGAAAAATATTCTCC
>JAVBQM010000110.1:0-4414 GCA_031549065.1 Candidatus Gastranaerophilales bacterium
TAACATTCTAAACATAAATGATAACTTTTAAAACAAAAACCCCCTTTCTCGAGAAAGGGGGTTTTTGTTTTAAAAGTTATCATTTATGTTTAGAATGTTACCCATTCATCTCTGATTTGAATTCTTACAGGTTCAAGAAGAACGAAGTTTTCAATTGAGCTTTTGTGAAGCGGTGTTGATTTACCTCTGATAACATAGAAGCTGACTTTATCCCAAAGTGTTTTGCCGTTATATTTTGCCTCGGCCGTAGCAACAGAGCTAAACGGTATTGAAGTTTCTTCGCCGATTCTGTTCATTTTCAAAGTGCTGGAAGCAAGTATTATACGTGAGTTTGTGATGAAGTATTTCGGCTTACGAACATCTTGGAAAATACCATACAGTTGGCTTCCCACAGGGATTATCATTCTCTTATCTTTTGTAATAAAGTTTTTGGTTGCTCTTGCGCGGAAATCGTAGCCTGTTTTTGTTTTTTCAGATTGTGTACAAGCCATAACTGCCATTGGAAGAATTGTTCCTGCGGGTAGAATCGCATAGTCGCCGTCTATATAAGCATTTTCAATGATGATACCGTCATAAAGTCTTCTTGTTTTTGGTTTTGCCGGTGGCTCAGGCTCAGGCTGCGGTGATGTTTTTGCAATTCTTTCGCTTGGGCTTAGCGCAAAAGCATCAATCATTTTTGTTAAGAATACTGCCAATTCACCCCTTGTAGCAGGTCTCATCGGTTCAATATAGCCTTCGCGGCCGGGCATAATAACAATCATATCAAGCTTTTTGGCTTGGGCTGTTTTTACCAAAGCCCACTCGGGAGTAAAGTTTGCATCCCTGTATTCATCGAGCAATTTGATTGCTTCCTGGTTTGTTAATTCGGAAAGATTTAAAGCGCTCATAATAACTGAGATAACTTCAATTCTTTTAACATCGTCATTCGGACGGAAATAAGCATCAGTGTAGCCACTTACGATACCGAAGTGCGACGCGATTTGAATGTTGTTGTAACCCCAGTGTGTTGTCGGAAGGTCTTTATAGTGGGTAGGTGTGTATGGTTGGCCAAGCAACTTCAAGGCTTTAACGGCCATAGAGCAAAATTCTGCCCTTGAAACAAACCTGTCAGGTCTAAAGTTGCCGTCAGGATAACCTACAACAATTCCTAAGTTTTTCAAAATTTTAACGTTGTTGTACGCCCAGTGATTTTCCCTTACATCCGGAAAATCCAATTCCGCAAACGACGCCTGAGTCGTAAACAAAATGCATAAAAATGCAAATAGTGTGGTAATTTTTTTAATCATTTTTCTTATTCCCCAACTTTTAAGCTATGTCTTCCTTTACCAAAGATTTAACCTTGTCTTTATCTGTTTTAGGCTTTTTAAGCTCTACTACATTACTCTTCTTTTTTACCATATCTGTCGTCACATTGAAAGTCTTTATTTCTTCGTTTGACGGTACATCATACATTATATCAAGCATAATTTCTTCGACAATAGACCTCAGGGCGCGCGCACCTGTTTTGCGCTTTATGGCTTCTTGCGCGATAGCATCAATTGCGCCGTCTTCAAAGGTCAACTCAACATTATCCATTTGCATTAAACACTGATACTGTTTAATTATAGCATTTTTTGGCTGAGTTAAAATCATTTTTAAAGTTTCTTCATCAAGCGCTTCTAAAACCGCATAAACAGGGATTCTTCCGATAAACTCGGGAATCAAACCGAATTTCAAAAGATCGTCAGGCTGGGTCTTTTTAAGGATTTTAGCCGATTGAAGCTCTCTTTCTTTCATTGTTTTTGATTTTGAACCAAAACCAACACTTTGAGAGTCGCCACAGCGTTTTTCAACAATTTTATCAAGCCCTACAAAGGCTCCGCCCACAATAAATAGAATATTGCTTGTGTCTATTTGAATAAATTCCTGATGCGGGTGCTTTCTTCCCCCTTGCGGCGGAACATTTGCAACCGTACCTTCAATCATTTTAAGAAGAGCCTGCTGAACGCCTTCGCCTGAAACATCGCGCGTAATCGAAGGGTTTTCGCTCTTTCTTGCAATTTTATCTATCTCGTCGATATAAATAATGCCGCGCTCTGCCCTTTGAGCATTGTAATCAGAAGATTGATATAATCTTAATAAAATATTTTCAACGTCATCACCCACATAACCTGCTTCGGTAAGGGTTGTAGCGTCAGCAACAGCAAAAGGTACATTGAGCATTTTTGCCAAAGTCTGCGCCAAAAGGGTTTTGCCGCTTCCCGTTGGACCGATTAACAAAATATTACTTTTTTGAATTTCAACTTCGGGTTTTTTAGCACCCAAATTGTGTGAAATTCTTTTATAGTGATTATAAACAGCTACAGCAAGAACTTTTTTGGCGTCATCTTGTCCGACAATGTGTTCATCAAGATATTCTTTAATAATATGAGGTTTAGGGATACTTTCAGACGATAAATCTAAATCTTGGCTTTTTTCATCTTGTTTGAGGTTAAAAAGTTCCTCATCCAGAATTTCATTGCAAAGCTCGATGCACTCATCACAAATGCACACATCGGGGCCGGCAATCAGCTTCTTCACTGAATCTTGCGTTTTGCCGCAAAAACTACATTTGAAACTTGGATCGTCGTGGTGTGCCAGTATCTTCCTACCCTACATCCTTCGTACCACCTTTGTCAATCATGCCATATTCCAAAGCCTCTTGCGGAGTCATTATATAGTCACGGTCTGTGTCTTTTTCAATCTTTTTAATCGCTTGCCCTGTGTTGTTTGCAAGGATTTCATTTAAAGATTTTTTGATTCTCACAATTTCTGCCGCTTGGATTTCAATATCGGTCGCTTGACCTTGCGCACCGCCCAAAGGTTGGTGAATTAGAACTCTTGAATGTGGAAGCGCCATTCTTTTGCCTTTTTTACCTGCTGCCAAAAGGAATGCACCCATTGAAGCTGCTTGCCCGAGGCAAATTGTCGAAACATCAGAGCGAATATGCTGCATAGTATCATAAATCGCTAAACCTGCGGTAACAGAGCCGCCCGGAGAATTTATGTATAGCATAATATCTTTTTCGGAATTTTCGCTATCGAGAAGCAAAAGTTGCGCTACAATAAGGTTTGCGACCATATCATCAATCGGCGTACCAAGGAATATAATTCTTTCACGCAAAAGACGCGAAAAAATGTCGAAAGACCTTTCACCTCTTGAAGATTGTTCAATAACTACCGGTACAAAACTCATACTATGCTACCCTTTCTTAGATTTAGCGGCAGTTTTTTTAGGGGCCACCGCCTTGAATGTATTATTTTCCAATAAAACCTTGCTTACCTTTTTTGCTGCTGCCTGTTGGCTGAGCGCCGCAAGAGTTGCGGGGTTATTTTGAATTTGGTCTACTATCGCACCGATTTGTGTGCCATAAGCGTTTGCAAGCAAGTTTATTTGTTCAATTATATCTTGCTGTTCAATTCTGACATCCTCTAAACTCGCGATTTTTTCAACCAAAAGTGAATTTTTAATGCGTTTAATTGCCTCAGGTTCAATTTGGGCGTTAACTTTTTCAATGCCGCCTTCTTGGGCGACCAGTTTATCCCAATCGCCGCCTTGGCTTGCGAGTCTTTGTTTTGTTTCTTCCCTGATTGCTTCCATTTCGCGCTCAATCATCGCCTTTGCGATGTCAATTTTTGTATTTTCAATTATGTAATCAAAAATCGCTTCGCTTTTGCGCTTTTCGTTTTCCGCTTCCTCGGTTTCATTTGAATATCTTTGAATATCTGCCTTAAGTTCGGCCAAAGTTTCGAATCTGCCTGATTTTTTAGCAAGCTCATCGTCAAGTTCCGGCAAAATACGTTCTTTAATTTCGTGGATTAAAATTTTAAATTGAACAGGCTTTCCTTTAAGATTTTCTGCGTGGTAATTTTCAGGAAAAGTCACGTCAATAGTGAATTCTTCGCCAATTTTATGACCTACAAGGCCTTCTGCAAACCCAGGAATAAAATTAGAATTAGATAAATCAAGCGTATATTTTTCTGCTTTTCCGTGTTCAAAAGGTGTGCCGTCTAGAAACCCTTCAAAGTCAAATACCAAAGTATCCTTTGCGGTTGCCTTTCTGCCTTCAACGTTAGTAAGCGCACTAAAGCGTTCTTGAAGAGCCTTTAATTCGGTGTCCAGAATATCTGAAGCATGTTTAAACTCTTCATAATTAACGCTTGCGCCTTTATATTTGCAAGGTTCAAATTCCGGCTTAAGTTCAACTTTCATCACGAAAACAAATTCTTTGCCAAGGTCATAGTTAAACTCATCAATTGAAGGATTTGTCGCAAAATCAAGATTATTTTCAGAGATAATTTCTGAAATATTGGCGTTATAAATCTCGTTCAGGGTTTCAGCTTTAATATTGTCGACGCCTATGTATTTTTCAATAACGTTATTTGGAGCCTTACC
>JAVBQM010000141.1:0-3497 GCA_031549065.1 Candidatus Gastranaerophilales bacterium
AATTTCCGTTGTTATTAAACGCGTCAAGTGCTGCTTTTTGGACGATCTCATAGGCTCTTTCACGGGTTATTTTTGGCCCCGGGCGGTTCATAAGCCCTTTCATAAGTTCGAGCATAGCAGCTTGCGAGAAAACAATCCCACCATATTTTTGAGCGTTTTTAATCATATTTTCAGGTTTTACTACAAGATTTTCAACCACATTTGTGAAACGATTAAGCATAAAATCCATTAAAATTGTCGAATCAGGGAAAATTACGCGCTCAACACTTGAATGGGAAATATCGCGCTCGTGCCAAAGAGTGATATTTTCAAAACTTGCACCTGCATTTGCACGCACAACCCTTGCTAAACCCGTTAAATTTTCGCTTGCGATAGGGTTCTTTTTATGCGGCATCGCGCTTGAACCCTTTTGCCCTTTTTTAAAACCTTCCTCAACCTCGCAAACTTCCCACCGTTGAAGGTGACGAATTTCAACCGCGCAATTTTCAATTACAGAAGCTAAAATAGCCAAAGCACACATATAGTTTGAATGTAAATCTCGCGCAATTACCTGTGTTGAGATTCTCGCAGGTTTTAAACCTAAAATTTTGCACGTATCAACTTCAATTTCAGGTTCGATGTTTGAATAAGTTCCGACGGGGCCTGAAATCTGCCCGACCGAAATATCTTCAAGCGCTCTTTCTAGGCGAGTTTTAGCGCGCTCAAGCATATCAACCCAATTAAGAAGTTTAAACCCGAAGGTGATAATTTCCGCTCCGATTCCGTGGCTTCTTCCTATACAAATAGTGTTTTTGTGTTCAAATGCAAGTTTGCGTACGGCTGAAATCGCAGCGTCTAAATCTTCCAAAATAAGTTTTGTCGCATCTTTAATTTGAAGTGCAAAGGCTGTGTCGATAACATCAGAACTTGTTAAACCCATATGAATGTAAGGTGAAAACGCTTCTCCGACATGTTCGTTCACATTTGTTAAAAAGGCAATGACATCATGGTTTGTAGTTTTTTCAATTTCGCTTATGCGCTCAACTTCAAATTTTGCGGTTTTTTTAATGTGCTTAAGTGCCTCATCTGAAATTTTGCCGGCCTTGTTATAAGCTTCGCAAACGGCAAGTTCTACTTGAAGAAAATAATTGAACTTACTTTCTAAATCCCAAATTTTGCTCGCGACTTCCCTTGAATATCTTTCAATCATTTTGCACCCTTTTTCCTAAGTCATTATAGCACTAAATTTTTTTACGGGTTTTGTACGCACATGAGAGTTCAGCGTATTAATTTTTCGCCGGTGAGGTTATCCTCAAATCTGTCGTTTAAAGCAAATGATAACGCCACTATTACACGCGCTTTAGAAGAACTTAAAAAAATTAAGTTTGATAATAACGATTTAATTTATATGCGCTCAATCGGCGCTAACCCGCCATTTAATAATGGATTGGAGGCTTATGAATTTATTAAAAATAATAATGTCGATATTCATTTTGGCAAACTCAGCTTTGAAGATGCCCACGCCAGTTGGGATTTTAGCAAAAGAGCCATTTTAATTAACGAACGATACAAAAATTCGACAAGTTTCCCCGAAATTTTAGCGCTTTCTTCGGCAATTTTCCATGAAGCGGGCCATGCTAAAGATGATGATGGCGAAAATTCAATTCAAGAGGAACTTGATTGTCTTGCACTCAATGTTTTGGGTCATAAATATCATAAAAAAGCACATAAAGATGTGTTCTTGGGGCAAAATTCATTTTTGTTTGCTGAGGGTGTGAGTTTGTACGAACAACTTTTTTATCGTTTTGACCCTACAAAAAGCGCACTAAAATTGCGTGTTAGTGAAAAATACGGATATTTACAGCCGACTTCCAGGGGTCATGTGGCCGGAAATTTTGCCAAAGAAGTGAAAAAAATCGCAGGACAAAATGCTGCCTTTAACTAGCCTTTTCGGCTAGAACAAATTGTTACAAAAATTTACAACGAAATAGTGCAAAAAATGTAAAAGTTTATACTTTTGGGGTTTTCTAAATGTGTAAACCATGATATCATTAAAATGAAGTTATAGGTGTCCCCAAAAAAAGTTAAGTAAAGGTTAAGCGTACGTGGAGGCGAGCATGTCAACTTTGGTAGAAAAATTCAAAGTAAAACCAACAAAATCGAAATTCAACGATGAGTTTCAACATTACCTAAAAAAGCAATGTCTGAAAACTACATTCAATGGCCTTGAGCTTGAAACGTTCAGTTGGTACAAGAAAATGCTTGGTCTAATGTAATTTTTGATTTCCGAGCAATTGACACAAAAGGGTCTAACCTTATGTAGTTAGGTGCAAAAAAAATTGAAACGGGGTGCTTGTGAAGCCCCGTTTTTTCGTGCTTTTGTGCTACAATATAACAAATTAATGGTTGAGGAAAATGCCGCTTTATTTATTTTGGGGAGAGGAAGATTTTAACATTGAGCTTGAAGTGAACAGGCTTAAAGGTGATGTCTTGGGAGACGAACTTAACCCTTTGAATTACAGAACTCTTGATAATCCGCCTTTTTCAATTTTGAGCGAGGCTTTGCGCGCAGCTCCGATGATGTTTGGACAAATACTTTATGTTGTTAAAGCGGAAAAATATTTTCTTGAGAGCACAAAAAAATTCACGCTTGATGATAAACAAGTGGATGAATTGGTTGAAGGTTTTGAAATGCTCTCGCCTTCGGTCCATGTTGTTTTTCTGTGTCATATTCCAAGAGGGGAGCGTAAAAAACCCGACAGTCGAAAAAAACTTTATAAGGGTTTAGCAAAATTTGGCGAAATTAAAGAATTTGAAGCCTTTAAACCTTATGAGGATTACAAAATTTCCCCATGGCTCAAAGCCCACGCCCAAAAAAAAGAATTGCAGCTTTCAAATGATGTTGCGTTGAAATTAATTCAAACAACAGGCGCGTCTTTAAGAGATCTGGATATGCAGCTTGAAAAACTTAAGCTTTTGGCGCACCCTTCAAACACAATAACGGCGCAAATGGTGGAGAAAATCGCAAATGTGAATCAGGATATTTTTTCTTTGTGCGATTTAATTTTAGAGAAGAAATATGAAACTGCACTGGATGAAATTTCCAATTTGCTTGAAAAAACTCACTTCCTTGAAGTGTTGGCTTTTTTACAAACATCATTTTTAAAACTCTTACAAACAAAACTCTATTCTAAGAATATGAGCGGGTTTGAACTGGCAAAAAAATTAGGGCAGCATGAATTTGTGGTGAAGAAAAATTTGCAAAAACTTGCACGAGTGAATTTAAGCGAGCTGGTCCGCTTGAAACAAAATCTCACAAATTCTGAATTTATGGTAAAAACAGGTGCAATCTCTGACCCACTTTTGGCTTTTCAATTGGCCTTGGTGGATAATCTTGGGGGTGAAAAATGTTAGCCAAGGTTTTTGAGGATAAATTTGAATTTGTTTATAATTATTTCAATGTTGCGCTTGATTAAAACAGGGGGGGGAAGTTTACGCACTCACTTATTATGGAGGGG
>JAVBQM010000036.1:0-6499 GCA_031549065.1 Candidatus Gastranaerophilales bacterium
AACTTAATTCTGCCATCAACTGCGATACCTTCACCTGTCATTTCGCTGATTAAAAGCGGGTTAATATCGAGTTCGTCGATATATTTGAAGTCATTAACAAGTTGCGACAATCTTAACAAAGTTTCTTGGATTTGTTCAATCTGCGCAGGTTTTGTGCCTCTAGCGCCTTCAAGAAGGTGATAAGCTTTAACAGATTTAATCATCTCGAGCGCTTCGTCGCTTGTAAGCGGCGCAAGACGGAAAGTAACATCCTTCATTACTTCGATAAACACCCCGCCAAGCCCGAACATCATCATCGGACCGTATTGCGGGTCGGTTGCGATACCGCAAACCATTTCACGATTGCCTTTTACCATTTCTTGAATAATCACGCCTTCAAGTCCGTCTATTAATCCTTTTGCCTCCAGGCGGCCCAAAAGTGCATTATACTCGCGCTCAAGCTGCTCTTCAGATTGAATATTCACCACAACCCCGCCAACATCAGTCTTGTGCGATGTGGTTTTTGAAGTCATTTTCATAACAACTGGATAGCCGATTGAATTTCCAAGCGATTTTACTTCATCAACATTGGTCGCAAGACCATATTTACAAGCACGGATTCCGTAAGCTTGTAAAACGTCAATACTTTCAAGTGTTGTAAGCTGGTCGCGACCTTCAAGCGCAGAAGCTTTAACAATTGCTTCAACTTTCGCTTTGTCAACACTATAAGTTGGAACGCTGCCCATAGGTTTATTTTTCCACTGAGATTGCTGCCATAACCTTGACATAGCGTGCGCAGCTTCTTCAGGGTAAGCATACCAAGGCATATTGGTGTTGCCAAGCTCGGCAAGTTTCGGGAAAATATCAGAAGTTGTCATAACTACACCCAAAACAGGTTTTTCGGGGTATTTGCCTCTGATTTCCATAATCGCCTGTGTCATATCGATTGTTTTTGCGCCCATAAGTTCAAGATAAATTACGATAACAGCGTCAACATTTTCATCTTTAAGACAAGCTTCTGTACATTTTTGATAATGCTCCATACTGGCTGAAGCTATCATATCCACAGGGTTTTTCACACTTGCCGCTGATGGCAGGAATGAACGCATATAATCTTTTGTGGCGTCAGCAATTTTTGCCATATCAAGCCCGTTATCTTCAAGGGCGTCTGTTGTTAAAATTCCCAAACCACCTGCGTTTGTTACGATTGCAACGCGTTTGCCTCTTGGAAGGGGCGATTTAGCGAACGCTTGTGCTGTTTCGAACATTGTTTTAAGGTCAAATTCACGAATAACACCGCATTGTTTTAATAGAGCGTCCGCCGCTTTATCCGCGCCGGCCAAAGAACCGGTGTGAGAAGAGGCAGCAGATGCGCCGGCTTCCGAGCGGCCTGATTTAATTGCGACAATCGGTTTCTTCTTTGTAATTCTTGTTGCTTTTTCTCTAAATGAAGCAGGGTTAACAATTGATTCCATATAAAGCATAATTTGTTTTACGCTTGGTTCGTTTTCCCAGTATTCAAGCAAGTCTTCGGCGTTAATATCCGCCTGGTTGCCGGCTGAAACAAATTGTGAAAAACCTATGTTTAAGTCTTTTAATATGCTTAAAATTCCGCATCCGAGAGCGCCCGATTGAGAAGAGAAACCAACGTCGCCTTTAACAGGAAGTGCTGCCGCAAAAGAAGCGTCCATAGTAAGCCCTTCAAGCGTGTTTATGACGCCAACGCAATTTGGCCCAACCATTCTCATACCGTAATTTTTAACTTTTTCAAGAAGCTGGCGTTCAAGCTCAACCCCGTCGCCGCCGACTTCTTTAAAGCCCGCAGAAATTACCACAAGGCCCTTAACGCCCTTTTGTGCACATTGGTCAACAGTTTCTAAAACGCATTTTGAGTTAATTACAATAACTGCTAAATCAACTTCTCCTTGTATTTCAAGAATGTTTGCACATACGCTCAAACCGTACATTTCGCCACCCTTTGGGTTAACAGGGTAGATCTGGCCTTGGTATTTGTATTCCGTTAGCCTTTTCATTACCTCTGACCCCACGGTACCTTCCTTTAGGGAAGCCCCGACCACGGCGATTGATTTCGGTTTTAAAATTGCGTCTAAATTGCTCATCTTAGTATCCTTCCTTTATGTATTCCCTGATTCTGAACTTAACACCAAGCTCTTGTGATATTTTGTAGCATTCCATAATACCTTCATCAAGCTCGATGTCGAAATCTTTTACAGCGCTGAGCGTAGTGGAAATTTTAGCTTCAATACACTGGCGCACAAATTCAAGCATAGCTTCATAAGCCCCTTCGAAATTGGGCTTACAAATTTTATTATACAATTGCGCATTAGGCGCGTTTAAGCTGATTGAAATTGAATCCACAAGACCCTTTAATTCTTTTGGAACATTGCGGCGCAACACCTTTGAAGCGTGCCCGTTTGTGTTCACACGCACTTTTACACGCGGAAATTTGGTTTTAATAAACCTGCAAACATCTTTAAGAACCTCTAATTTCAACAAAGGTTCGCCGTAACCGCAAAAAATAACTTCTTCGTGCGTCGCCAAAGAAGTTAGAGCATGGTTAACAAGGTCTTGAATCACCTCATCTGCGGTAATATTGTCTCGATCCAGCAGGAGGTTTGTACCCACAACATCATCTTTAATATCTCTAATACAAAAAACGCAATTGCAAGTACATGCATTAGTAAGGTTAATGTATGTTTTTCCACCTAAAAAATAAACTACGTTAGCTTTTTGCATGACAATATTAATTGTAACGCTTCAAACTTTTAAATCAAGTTTTATGCGGCAGAGGTTTCTTGCGCAATTTGTTCATACAAGAAAAGTTTTGCGTCCTCTAAGGGAATATTGTGTTTTTGCGCGATATCCTCAGCAAGTGAATTAAGAGACTCATCCAAAATTTGGAAATCCTTAATATCTTCAGCAGTGTTTTTAGGGTCATAAACATAAGGTTTTTGACCGGCTGGTTTCACTTGTGACCTTCCCACGGTTGCCGCAGGGTTTTCATTCAAGTTTACATCTTTTATTTGTTGTTGTTCGCTTCTAGGCTCTTTAGGAGTCTCGCTCTTGGCACACTCCTTTCCTTCTGTCACAGGTTTTGAGCTGTGCGCATTTGGAAAATTGTGACCAATGTTGGTATCAGACATTCTTACTCCAATTTGTTATTTTAATATCTCGTGTATTTTTTTGTTGTATGTATAAAACATGAAATTTTCTTTTTTTGCTAGCAATATTTAAAAAGTATATACTTTTTTAATACTTATTCTTAACAAAATGCCAATAAATCCTATAATAGTAGTATTTTTTGGATTTTAAACTCGACTTAACATTTCTTCACATTTGCTTAATATTTTTTTGTTATAGAATAAAACAATGCAAGTTTCAATTGAATGGCTAAACGAATTTGTTGATATATCGGACATCGAGCCGGAATTAATTGCTCATAAGCTTACTATGAGCGGTCTTGAGGTTGATGAAATTGAGATTAGCAAACCAAAATTCAAAAACATTATTACAGCAAAAATCACTGCGCTAAACCCCCACCCGGACGCCGACAAGTTACAACTTGCAACCGTTGATACCGGAAATGGCACAAAAACAGTTGTTTGTGGCGCAAAAAACATTGCCGTTAATCAAATTATTCCTTACGCAAGCGTTGGTTCAGTTGTTTTTTCAAGAAAAACGGGGGAAGAGTTCACCCTGACACCCGCTGTTATAAGAGGTGTTGAATCGCAAGGCATGCTCTGTTCATCTGACGAACTCGGGCTTGAAGGCTTACAAGAAGAAGACGGTATCCTTATCTTAAACAGGCTTTATGACAACATCTCGCTCGGGCAAAAACTTGAAGATTTATTGGGTTTAAGCGGAGATACGATCTTGCATCTTGCACCTACTGCAAACCGCGGCGATCAGATGTCAGTCATCGGTGTAGCAAGGGAAGTTTCGGCTTTATTTGATAGGAAAATGAATTTTTCGCCCTTAACTTATGAAGGCAAATTCACCAAAAATGACTTTGAGGTAGAAATCAAAGACCCGGAAGCCGCGAAATATTATAGCATTGGCGTAATTAAAGATATTACAATTAAACCTTCGCCTGATTTTATGCAAAGAAGACTTCTTGCTTGCGGCATGCGCCCTATTAACAATATTGTCGACATTACAAACTATGTTTTAATGGAATATGGAACACCGCTGCACGCTTTTGATTTTGACAAATTAAACAATTACCTTTGTGTTCGATACGCCGAAAATGGTGAAAAAATAACCACAATTGATGAGGTTGAGCGCAAACTAACAAATGAGTCGGTTTTGATTGCGACAAAAGAAAAAGGGGTTTGTATAGCCGGTGTTTTTGGCGGAAACAACAGCGAAGTTGATGACAAAACCCAAAATATAGCCCTTGAAGCTGCTTATTTCACTCCGCATACAAACCGTAAATCGGCCCGTTCTGTGGGTTATCGCTCTGAAGCAAGCGCTCGTGTTGAGCGCGGTGTGGATTTAGAAATGGTAAAACCCGCCCTTTTGCGCGCGCTTGATTTAATTACAAAATATGCCGACGGAAAGCTTGAAAGTATTGTAGAGACAGGCTCAAACAAACTGGAGCCGATTGAAATTACCCTCCGTAATTCTGAAATTTTGCGCATTTTGGGAATTGAAATTCCGCAGGAAACTTGTGTGAGTATTTTGGAAAACCTTGGTTTTGAACTTTTGGGTAAAAATGAAATTGCTGCAAAATTTAAGGTTCCAAGTTTCCGCGCTGGTGATGTAACGCGCGAAATCGACCTTATTGAAGAAATTTCGCGTATTTTCGGCTATGAAAAAATCGCCCCGACTCTGCCAAAAATTACTGAAGGTGCTGAAATTAGCAATGAAGAGCGTGAAATTAAAAAAATTAACGAACTTTTATTGGGTTACGGCTTTTCAGAAATAATAACTTCATCGCTTGTGGCTCGCGGACTCGACCACAAGGCCGTTACAGTTAAAAACGCACAAAGCGAAGAACATACAACGCTGCGTCAAGAGCTTATGCCCAGTCTTTTAAAGGTTGTGAAATATAATTTTGACAACGGCAACAAGAATTTCTGGCTTTATGAAATCGGAAAAATTTATAATGCGGAAACCCCGGCCACAAAGGAAAGTTCCGGAGTTGAAGAAAAGCGCATTCTCTCAGGTGCTATTTTTGGCAATATAAATAACGAAATTTGGAACAACAAAACCAAGCCCGATTTTTACACACTAAAAGGTGTTATCGAAGCACTGTTTGAAGAAGTCGGGTTATCAAACCGCATTGTATATAGCGCCCCCGACTGTGCTATAGGTTGCTACCACCCTGCACAATATGCCAAAATAGAGCTTTTAGGGAAAACCCAGACAACTTTGGGGTACATAGGGAAAATTCACCCGATTAT
The DNA here is from genome assembly GCA_031549065.1 of Candidatus Gastranaerophilales bacterium. Classification (GTDB taxonomy): domain Bacteria; phylum Cyanobacteriota; class Vampirovibrionia; order Gastranaerophilales; family Gastranaerophilaceae; genus JAVBQM01. The sequence goes on from JAVBQM010000036.1 coordinate 5,406, forward strand.
AAAAGACGATTTAAAATTAAACCAAGATTTATACATATTTGAACTTGATTTAGAAACAATTCTTGCAAACGTAAACCCCGTCCTGGCAAAATTCAAAAAACTTCCACAAACGGGCATCGTGCAGCGCGACATCGCCCTCGGGGTCGACACGCAAATTACATATGGGGAAATTCTTAAAATTATCAAAAAGGCGGCCGATAAAAACATTTTTAAAAGCGCATCAGTGTTTGATATTTACCAAGGCGAAAATATTGAGAACGGCAAAAAGAGTGTTGCGATAAGGTTGTTCTTGCAAGATGAAAATGCAACACTTGCAGATATTCAAATTGAAAACGAGGTAAATAAAATTAAAACCGCACTTCAAAACTCAATTTCGAATTTGATTTTAAGATAGCCCACTCGGGTAATATCATAGCACTTGTTTTCACCTTAAATTGAGCATGGTCCTAGTTATTGATTTGGGAAGATAATGGTTCAAGACACCCAGGTTGTAGGCGCCTTCATGAGCGCGCTGCCGTTTTACATATCAAAAGATTGTTCCCTTGCAGAGTGCATAAGCAAGATGGAACGATATAAGCTTTCGCAAATCGTGATAACCGATGAAAATTTTGCGATGGCAGGAATAATTACCAAAAGACAAATTGCAAAATTTCTTCTTTTGAACCAATTAAAGCGCTACGATATCCAAATGCACAAAATTAAGGCCGAAGAATTATTGGATATCACGAAAGCTTGTGTCACAGCTTATACAACAACAAGAATTTCTGAAATTAAAGAAATTATGGAAGTTTTAAAGCTTGAATATGTGCCGATTGTAAAAGCACCGTGGAATAAAATTTTAGTAGGTTTTATTTCATACGGCAGCATTTTGAAAGCAGTCGGTGAAGTAATGGCTTTGCCATAAGGTTCACCTGCTCAAAAATAAAAGTATGCCTTTATTTTTTCTTTCATTTCGTTATAACAAGGGCTGCGCCCGTTGTAGCTCATTCGCTTAAAAATAAAAGCTACGCTTTTATTTTTTCTCTCATTTCGTTATAATTTAATCTATGGGCGATGAAGATAAACAGTTTGAAGCCACGCACCAGAAATTGGAA
>JAVBQM010000008.1:0-8268 GCA_031549065.1 Candidatus Gastranaerophilales bacterium
CGATAATTGCGCCTACGCCCAGAACAATTAAATCAAGCGCACCCAAAGTTTTTTTAAGGTTGCTGCTTTTTGCGTGCTCCAGCATCTCGTCAGGGCTTTTTCTCCTAAACAGGCTTGTGACGAATTTTTCCATTGCGCTAAGTTCGCACTTATCAAGCCTTAATTCATCATCAATGTCATTCAAGTTACTCATCTTAATTCCTCTCGCAGCGGGCTTATTTTATAAGGGGAAAGCCCATATCTTCTCTCTGTTTCACATACAGTCTTGCAACTGCTGCAGCCATTTTTCTTACTCTTGCAATAAAATTTATTCTCTCATCACGGCTAATTGCGCCGCGCGCATCAAGCAGGTTAAACGTGTGTGAACACTTTAAAACCCAATCATAAGCGGGGAGTACAATTCCTGCTTCCAGGCAAGAATTTGCCTCTTGCTCATAAAGGTTAAACATTTCAAAAAGCCTTTGAGCGTTTGAAAATTCAAAGTTATATTTAGATTGTTCAATTTCATTTTGCAAGTAAATTTCGCCGTATTTTAAATCTTTATTCCATTTGACATCGTACACACTGTTTACGTTCTGTAAATACATTGCAATGCGCTCTAAGCCGTAAGTTAACTCAAGAACAACAGGCTTTACTTCCAGGCCGCCAACTTGCTGGAAATAAGTAAACTGTGTAATTTCCATACCATCAAGCCAAACTTCCCAACCAACGCCTGCAGCGCCAAGAGTCGGACTTTCCCAGTTGTCTTCGACAAAGCGAACGTCGTGCTTTGTAAGGTCAATACCCATGGCGGTGAGCGAATCAAGATAAATATCTTGCGCATTGTCCGGTGACGGTTTTAAAATTACCTGATATTGAAAGTAATGTCCCAAACGATTCGGGTTCTCGCCGTAGCGCGCGTCCGTCGGGCGACGACAAGGTTCGGGCATTGCCGTATTAAAAGGCTCGGGTCCAAGCGCTCTTAGAAAAGTCGCGGGGTTCATTGTGGAAGCGCCTTTTTCAATATCGTAAGGCTGTGCTATAACACAACCGTAATCCGACCAGTATTTCGACAAATTTAAAATTAATTCTTGAAAAGTCAATTCCATATTTACTAATTTTATAGCAAACAAATCTGTACGCAATAAAATCACTCTTTTGTTAACAAAGGTTAAATATTAATCGTTTGAGCATGCAAACATGTATATTTTATGGTTGTATATATAAATACGAACATAAAGTTTCGGAGGAGCAAAAAATGGCAGAATATGTTTTTAAAATGAAGAAAGGCGAAATTGAAATTGAGCTTTCGTCTGATGATGCGCAATTTGTTGAAGAGCAGCTTGCAAAATGGCGTGAAGAAATTTTGAAAAGCAAAGGTCAGCAATAAAAAATGGGCAGATACTCACTGAAGATTAAATTAGAGGATATTGAGCTGAATTTCGATACTCAAGATGTTTCAAGAGTTGCAAATCAGGTGGACAAATATTTTGGAATGATGTTGGATGCTGAACCTAGAGCTGTTGAGCCAAAGGTGGAACCGAAAGAAACAATATTGTCTATCTCGCCATCGGTGGGCGAAAGTTTTGGTGATGTTTTGACCAAAGTGCAGAATATTGACGAAGAATTGCCGCTGACATTATTTATGCAGCGCAAAATCAGCAATTCTTTGTTTGATGATTTTATTATTACTGCATTTTTCCTCAAAAATGTATTAAATCAGGAAAGTTTTACAATAAAGTCGCTTAATTTAAACCTCTATAGTGCATCAAACAAGATTGTAGATTTTGAAATTTTAAATGAAGCGCTGAAATGCGAATACGTTAAAGTCGTCGCGACAGAAGATGCTAATGAGCCCACAAGGTACACAATCGCATCGGGCGGCGAGGGGTATTACAACAAACTCCAAGACGCATAAGGGAGTGGCGGACGTGAATTTTGTTTGGATAGGGTTAATAGTTTTCGCATTTGTTTTTGGCGCCCTAAATGGCAAACTGGAAGATGTTGTAAATGCTATGTTAACTTCATCCGGTCGAGCGGTTGAGGTGGCGTTTGCACTAATAGGAATTATGGCTTTTTGGCTCGGGATTATGAAAATTGCTGAAAAATCAGGGCTTGTGGAGTGGTTTTCAAAATTAATTTCCCCTGTTGTGCGCCTTGTTTTTAACGAATTGCCAAAAGATTCGCCGGCGATTTCTGATATTGCAATGAATTTTACGGCTAATGCCCTTGGGCTTGCAAATGCCGCAACACCTTTTGGAATTAAGGCAATGGAAGATTTGCAAGATGAACGCGACAAAAAGGACGATAAAGAGGTCGCAACAAATTCAATGTGTACATTCTTAGGAATGAACACAGCAGGTTTTCAGCTTGTGCCTACAACGGTTTTAGCGCTTTTAGTTGCAGCAGGTGCCAAAAACCCCACTGAAATTATAATTCCCACAATAATCGTTACAACAATTGCTTTTGTTTTTGCAATTTTGGCGTCAAAAATTTTGCAAAGGTTTTTTAAAGAAGGGGAGTCAAAATGAGCAGCTTCCTGAATACTCTTTCAATCTTAATTTTACCGCTCATTGTGTTTACGATTCTTATCCATGCGGTTTTTAAAAAAACACACGCCTATGAAAATTTTGTCGATGGAGCCAAAGACGGTTTTTGGGTTGCAGTGAAAATAATTCCATATTTAGTAGCGATAGTAGTTGCGGTATCTATGTTTCGAGCCTCCGGTGCAATTGACACCATAGCTTTATGGCTTCAAAAGCCGCTTGAATTGTTAAAAATACCGGCTGAAACACTCACTATAATGGTTACCCGCTCGCTTTCCGGTTCGGCAACGCTGGGAATTTTCTCTGATATTTTAAGTGCGAACGGCCCGGAGAGTTACGCTTCAAAACTTTCTGCGGTAATTGTCGGCAGTTCTGAAACCACTTTTTATGTACTCGCTGTTTATTTTGGCGCAATCGGAATCAAAAAATTTCGCCACGCGCTTTTAGTGGGAATTCTGGCTGACGTTGTCGGCATTTTAAGCGCGGTTATAGTTTGCCGCTATTTCTTTGCCGCATAAGACAAAAGGAAGTAAACCCTTTTAGTTGGGCTGTTTAACCTTATTTTTAAAGGCTGTAGTTGAACCTTGGAATAGAAGTTCAAGGCTTCCTGTGGGGCCGTTTCTTTGTTTTGCGACAATTACCTGGGCCTTGTTTTTAAGCTCGGGGTTTTCCTTGTCATAATATTCTTCGCGGTAAATAAACATAACGATGTCTGCGTCTTGCTCGATTGCGCCTGATTCACGAAGGTCGGAAAGCATAGGGCGCTTATCTGAGCGCTCTTCCACTTTTCTTGATAACTGAGAAAGTGCGATAATCGGCACATCAAGCTCACGCGCAAGAGACTTCAGCCCGCGCGAAATAGAGGAAATCTGCTGAATCCTGTCGGATGAACTTCTGTCTTCAACCAATTGCAAGTAGTCAACGATAATCAAGCCTAAATCGGGCTGCTTCATTTTTAATCGGCGGCATTTAGCGCGAATTTCAGATACACTTAAACCGGGAGTGTCGTCAATGTGCATCGGTGCGCCATGAAGGCTGTTTAAAATTTTCGTAATTTTTTCCCATTCTTTAGTTTGCAATTCGCCGATTCTCACTTTCTGAGCATCAATTTCAGCTTCAGCGCAAAGAACCCTTTGAGTTAACTGTTGTTTTGACATTTCAAGCGAGAAAATCGCGACAGGGATTTTCGAGCGTATGGCGACATTTTGTGCAATATTTAGCGCAAACGCTGTTTTACCCATTGAGGGTCGCGCCGCAAGGATGATTAAATCTGATTTTTGAAAACCGCCTGTTAAAGAATCAAGCTCGTAAAAGCTGCTCGGGACCCCCGTGTAGCCGCCTTTGTTGGCGCAACGATACTCAATTTGTTCAATCGTTGTTAATAATAAATTGCTAAGCTGTTCTAAATCTTGTGAAGTTTTTTGCTGCGCAATTGCAAAAACAAGCTTTTCCGCACTTTCAAGTGAATCTTGCGCTTCCGCGTTTTGATAAACCGATTCAATAATCGAGCTGCCTGCGTTAATTAACTGTCTTTTAACTGCGTTGTCTTTTATAATGTTGGCATAATAAGAGATATTCGACGTTAAAATTGTATCCATCATAATATCGCTTAAATATTCACGACCGCCGACTTTCCCCAGAAGGTTGTTTGAACTTAAGTAATCGCCAACCGTGAGTATGTCTATAGGCTTATTTTGGTTATAGAGTGTGAAAAAACACTCATAAATTATCTTATTTGCAGGGTTATAGAAGCTATCTGGAGCAAGGATTTCAACAATTTTATTCATACCCGAAGAATCTGTTAAAATTGCGCCTAAAACAGCATTTTCCGCGTCAAGATTTTGCGGTGGAAGCATTTTAGAAGGGTTTATTCCTTTTATTTTTTCATTTACTGCCAAGCCAAATTCCCCTTTTGAACCATTATATATGAAATTGCACAAAATTACACAGGATTTAAATAAATGTAAAGTTGGAATTCCTGTGTCTTTAGTTGGAGAAATTTCTAACTTCGGTACAATTCCAATTGTTTCTGACATCGGTTAATATGAAAATGTCAAAAGTGACATCTTAAACTTTCCCCAAAAAGTGTAAGAACTCAAATCGGCGTTGAGTCAATTAAGCACCCTTGTGCTCTATTTGGCTTGCCCAAAATTGACATGTAATTAGTAGTAAATAATAAGGTAACCCTCCGACAAGGACTGTTGAGGGCTGCAAAGAAAAGGAGATCATTATGGCAATTACGGTAAACACAAACATTGGCGCGATGCAAGCTCAAAGAAACTTGAATATCGCAACAAATGGTATGAACAAGGCAATGGAGCGCTTGTCAACAGGCTTAAGAATTAACAACGCCGGTGATGACGCTGCAGGTTTGATGATTGCAAAAAGCTTAGAATCACAACAAAGAGGTTCTGAAGTAGCAATTAAAAACTCATTGGACGGAACAAACATGTTACAAGTAGCTGAAGGTAACCTTGCAACAATGCAAGACAACTTACTCAGAATACGTGATCTTGCTCTTCAAGCAATGAACGGCAGTAACGGTTTAGAGCAAGTAAAAGCCTTGAGCGACGAAGCAAACCTTCGCGCAATGGAAATTGAAAGAACAGCTACAGGTGCTAAATATGGTGACTTTACGCTATTCTCAAGCACAAACCCTGCTAACATCTACCTTCAAGTAGGTGCAGGCTGGGAGAAAGCAACAAACACAATCGACATCGCAGGCGTATTTAAAGAAGCGACATTCTCGTTATTAACAGGCAGTTCTATGGCAGCAACAGACTTCTCGTTTATGAACGCAGCCGGTACTGCAGTAATTGACCGTGCAGGCTTTGAACAAATTATCAAAGACATTGATGCAGGTGTTAAATCAATTTCATCTAGAAGGGGTGAAATCGGCGCAACTCAAGCAAGGTTAGAAGGTACTGTTGAACAGTTAACAATCCAAAACGAAAACCTAACAGCTGCAAGTTCAAGGATTATGGACGCCGATATAGCACAAGAATCATCTAACTTTATTAAATATCAAATTCTGCAACAAGCATCAGCATCACTTTTGGTGCAAGCTAACCAAACCCCAAACATTGCAATATCACTGATTTAATAATTGCTTAAAAGAGGGGTGAAGACCTCATCCCTCTATTTTTTTCTTGAAAAGTAGTAAGAAAAAGGCTGACTAACAAGTGACAGGCAATTATTTAAAGAATACAAACGGGACTCAAAAAAGAGCCCCGTTTTTTAACATAGTTTATTTGTGATACGGCTCGTTGTTTAAAATACGATAGGCACGATAGATTTGTTCAATCAAAATAAATGCCGCTTCCTGATGCAAAAATGTCAGCTTTGACATAGAGAATTTGAAGTGCGCGCGGGCTTTTAATTCATTGCTTAAGCCTTCTGAGCCCCCGATTAAAAACAGGATTTCATTAGAGCGCCCCTCTTGTTCTACCTCTCTGAGCTTTTGTGCAAATTCCACACTAGAGAGCATCTTGCCTTCGATTTCCATTGCAATTATATATGGTGCGGCGCTCTTATCAACATATTCAAGCATTTTTATATCGCTTGGGAATTCAACAACTTCAACTATATTAAAAAGCCTCTTTTTAAACTCATCAACTCCAAGCTTAAAATAAGGCTCTTTAATTTTTCCTGTTAAAAGGATTTTAATATTCATAAACTCTTTATTTACACCCTTTGAACATCAGCGTTGTTTAGAAGGTCATAATCAATTTCATTTTCATTGTCGGCGATAATTGCCGCAACAACCGCGTCTGATGTAACGTTGAGCACTGTTCTTGACATATCAACAAGTCTTTCAAGCGCAAATAGAAGTGCAAAACCCATTAAGAATTGTTCCGGAGTCAATCCCAGGCTTTCTTTTAAAACGAGTGCAATTGTAATTAAACCTGCACCGGGAATTCCCGCACAAGTACTTGAAGCAATTACTGCAAGAAGAGCGATTTGAATTATAAGCCATATTGAAAGGTCGATGCCATAAGCTTGGGCAAGAAAAATTACCGCAACAGTTTGAACAAGCGCGGTTCCGTCCATATTAAGCGTTTCACCGAGAGGAAGCACAAAAGAGCAAATTTTATTTGAAATACCGCGTCTTTCGCAGCATGTAATCGTTAAAGGCAGTGTAGCAGAAGAACTTGCGGTACCAAAGGCGACCATAATCGCTTCCGTTATTGCGCCAAAAAGCTTTCCAACAGGAACTTTCGAGAAAACTTTTAACATAACAGGGTAAACAACAAACATTTGAATAATCAGACCAATAAAAACAACAGTGAGATAACTTGAAACACCTTTAAACATATCCGGCCCGAGAGTCGAGACTGCACTTGCGGTAAGCGCAAAAACGCCTGGTGCTGCAAGATGCATAATCCAATCTGTTACTTTCATTGTTGCAGCGAAAATACTTTCAAAGAAAGATACAACAGGGCGGTTCATATCGCCGATTTTTGCAAGCGCAACGGAGAAAATAACTAAGAATATGATAATTGGAGCCATATCAAAACTGGCAAGCGCCGCGAATGGATTTTTAGGAATTAAACCGAGGAATACGCTTGAAATACCCGCACTTTTAGCCGCTGCAATATTTGCCGCTGCCAAATCTCGTGTCGTTTGTGCAACACCTGCGTCAATAAAGCTTTTCGCAGCTTCCCCGGGATGTAAAAATATCGCAAGAAGTGCACCGATTGAAACTGCCGCAAGGGTTATGATTCCATAGTAAAGTATCATTTTTTTACCGAATTTAGCAAGCTGTTTATTATCGCCAACGCTTGAAATACCGATAACAATTGCACTTATAACCAAAGGAATTACAACCATTTGAATAATTGCAATAAAGGCCTGTCCGATAAAACTTAATAATTTGCGCATAATTATAACAGGATAAGTATCGGTATGGGGTAGTAAAATACCTACCACAATACCCAAAATAAGCCCGAAAAATATGTGCCAGTTTCTTTTTATACCCAACAAAATCGCGATTAAAAACTGCGTAAAAATGCCCATTACTAATTCCTTATATTATTCCTGAAAAATTATTTCCCATCATACAACTTTTTTGTATAATGTGCAAATGGCGAAAGTTAAAGTGAAATGGATTTGTCAAAATTGCACGTATCAAAGTGCGAGCTTCTTGGGAAAGTGCCCCGATTGCGGAGAATTCTCAACTTTTGTTGAGGAAATTGTTTCAATTGGCGCAAATAGCGGCACCGGCACTACGCAAAATTTTTTGAGCGCGAGTGAATTTGTACCCACTTTATTGAATGAAATTGAAGTTGATGAAAAAATTAGAATTACAACCAGGATGCACGAATTTGACCGCGTTTTGGGCGGCGGTTTTGTGCAAGGTTCGCTTGTTTTGTTGGCGGGCGACCCGGGAATAGGGAAATCCACCCTTGTGTTGCAAACGGTGCAAAACATTTGTGCTTGCGGCAAAAAAACGCTTTATATTTGCGCCGAAGAAAGCACCACTCAGGTTAAATTAAGGGCTAAAAGGCTTGGCGTGAGCGCTGACTCGCTTTATTTAACCCAGCAAAATCAACTCGAAGAAATTTTACTTCAAATTGAACAAATTAAACCGGATTTTATTGTAGTGGATAGTATTCAATCGGTTTTCACATCCATTATTTCAAGCAGCGCAGGCAGTGTTTCGCAAATTCGCGAATGTACAAATTTGTTGATGAAAATTGCGAAACAGAAAAATATTACAACAATTGTCATCGGCCATGTTACA
>JAVBQM010000072.1:0-19319 GCA_031549065.1 Candidatus Gastranaerophilales bacterium
AGCTATGGAAACATTCAACAAAGCTAAAGCAGACTTTGAAGCCAAAAAAGTAACAGCACTGTCTGAAGCCCAAACAACAATCTCTGACAACCAATCAAAAATCAATGAACTTGATTCTAAGATTAACCAGATGAAGAATGAGGGGTTGAACACTCCGGATTCAAACTATAAATTAGGCAATATGGATTATGTGTCATTGCTCGACCAAAAGTCTCTGGATGAATTAGCCGCCAAGATTCGAAGCGGCGGAGCAGGAAATAAATGGGGGCACCCTGACCAATGTCTTGCGTTTGCATATTCTTACGGCAAATGGATTGACGGCAGCACTAATACCCCAATAAACGGTAACAGGGTCGCAGGAAAATATCCTGACGCGGGCGGCTATAAAGAAGCATCCGGGTCGCAGGCACAAATGCTCGCCGAAGTTAAAAGACAACTCGACCAAGGAAAGCCTGTCGTTATACACGTAAACGGAAGCAGCGACACTTCAAGACATTATGTAACAGTTGTAGGATACAACGCTAACGCCGGAAAATCTCTTACTCAAAATGATTTATTGATACTTGACACTTACGACGGAAAAGTCGAAGGAATGGGCACACAAGGCTCAAGACACATGATTTCAGGCAAAGCAACCGGACGACAATACGATTATCAATTATACGTCAGAGCATAAACCCAACAAAAAGAGCCCTTTCGGGCTCTTTTCAATGGAGGAGGAGGTGCACTCTTCGAGTATCCAGCCAGTTACGAAAACAAGTTTTCGACTGGCAGATTAGGATTCTCACCCACTCCCGTGGGTTCTCATCCCTTGCATACAAAAAGAGCCCTTTCGGGCTCTTTTCAATGGAGGAGGAGGTGGGATTCGAACCCACGGTACGCTCGTCACGTACGACGGTTTTCAAGACCGCTCCGATAAACCGCTCTGGCACTCCTCCGAGTTACTGTGGTTTTCCGTACTTTTATGTTAACAAAAAAAATTTTTTAGTCAAATCTTGTCAATACGCTATATATAAGACTTGTGCGAATTATAAACTTTATTATTTATTTTGTTAACAAACTATCAAAATGTAGTTTTTACATGTTTTAATAACCATGAGTGTTTAGATAATAAGAAGGGTAAGATGACAAGGGTAAACACAGTCGGCTCCGACGACAACCGGGCATTGTCCGTAGTTGGTCAAAGCTTGATTGGTGGTGCGTTGGCAAGCGGCGTTGACTATCTTGTCAGAGATCAAAGACTTCATATGTTATCAAAAGACACCTTTGATTTTGCCTCAAGAACAGGGCGAAAAATAGAAGAAGCCATAACGGATCCAGAATTATACAAAACTTTGAAAAATAATTTAAGTGTTTGTATAAATAATTTGGCAAATTTCGAACAACCCATTAAAGATTCAAAGGCTCACCATAAAGATATCAGCGCAAGCATAAATGAAATGATTAAACAAATGCAAGCAGCGGGAGCATCGAAAACTGCAATTGCACAAGCTATTGCGCAAAAAAAATCTGAAGCAGGCGCAGCCATGAGTAAAACAACAGTAGCAACTGAAGTTAAAAAATTGGGCAGTACGGAACACGCTTTGCTTCAACAAAACATTAAAAATGCACAATTGGATATCAAAAATTACAGCCTGGGTGTTGCCAGAAAAATAAACTCAAGGGCTGCTATGATTTTTGGCGGAACAGTGGCTTCAATTTTGGCGATTGTATTATTTATTAATGATGCCAAAAAGGAAAAGGCGCAAAAGCGCTAGAGTTTTTCCATTATAGAGTCGTTAATTTCAAAATTAGAATAAACATTTTGGACATCGTCGTGTTCTTCAATTTTCTCTAAAAGAGTCAGGAGTTTTTTTGCAGCTGCTTCATCTGTAATTTCAACAGAATTTTGCGGAATTCGAGTTAATTCGGCATTTTTTGGCTCCAAAGAAGCGCTCGTAAAACCTTCCACAGCCTTTTGAAAGTTCTCTACGCTTGTTATAACTTTATATTCATCTTCTTCTTCCAGCACATCTTTAACATCAAACTCAATGCCAACTTCATAAATCTTTTCAAAATCGGCACTGCCTTTGTCAAAATTCAATACACCGTTTGGCTCGAACATCCAACCCACGCAACCATTTTCGCCTAAATTACCGCCATATTTTGAAAAATAACTTCTTATATCGCCCGCTGTGCGGTTTTTATTGTCGGTCGCGGCTTCTATAAAAACTGCAACACCGCCCGGGCCGTAGCCCTCATAGGTAATTTCTTCATAATTATCGCTCGCACTTGAACTTGAACCTTTTTCAATTGCTCTTTTGATTGTGTCGTTTGGCAAACCACCGGCTTTAGCGCGCTCAATTGCGGTTTTTAGACGAAAGTTCCCGGAAGGGTCGGGACCTCCCGTTTTTGAAGCAATAATAATTTCGCGCGAAAATTTTGCAAAACTCACACCTTTTTGAGCGTCAACCTTCGCTTTTTTATGTTTAATGTTTGCCCATTTTGAATGTCCTGCCATTTCCACCTCAAAAATTGTTTTTTAGAAAATTATACAATAAACAAGTGTATTTCGCCCCGATAAGGTGTATAATGCGAAATATGAAAAAACAAAGTTCTCTATTTGACATAATCTCCCCCATAATGGTCGGGCCCTCATCTTCACATACTGCGGGCGCCGTTAGACTAGGGCTTTTGGCTTCAAAAATTTACGGTCAGGCAATTAAAAAAATTACTTTTAAGCTTTATAATTCTTACGCTCAGACCGGCAAAGGCCACGGGACTGACAAAGGTCTTTTGGCGGGTGTTTTAGGTTTTAAGCCCGATGATATTCGAATAAGGGATATTTTTAGCCTCGACGAAGCGCAAAAAATTAACTATTCTTTTGAGTACCTTGAAGATTTTAACCGCCACCCGAACTCTGTAGATTTTATTTTTGAAGACTCACAAAAAATGGCAATTTCAGGAAATTCAATTGGCGGGGGAAATGTTGAAATTATCAAAATAAACGATTTTGAAATAAATTTAAACGGTGAATACCACGTGCTTATTATGGCGTACAAAGATATTGTCGGTATGGTTTCAAAAGTAAGCAGCCTGATTCAAAATGAAGGAGTAAACATCGCTACAGCAGCGATTGACAGAACCGCGAGGGGTGAAGAGGCTTCAATGTGTATTTCGCTCGATAGCGCGCTTGATTACAGTGTTATTGAAAAAATAAAGGCAATGGAAGGTGTTTATTTTGCAAGGCACGTAGAAAAACTGGAAAATTGGGATGAAAAATAAAGTTACAACATTTGATGATTTGCTTTCAGCTTGTGCTTCGGAAAAAAAGAAAATTTATGAAATTTTCGAACAAAAAGAAGCAGCAGAACTTGATATAACTGTTGATGAAGTGCGAAACCGTACTAAAAAAGTGCTTAATGCGATGAAAGAAGCGATTGCCAGCGGTTTAAAATCGGAAAAGAAATCGATCTCCAAGCAATGCGGCGATGATTGCAAGAGATTGCAAAAACATTACGATGCAAAGCCGGCACTTTTTGGGAGAATGTTTGAAAAAGTTACAGTTTACGCCCTTGCAACTATTGAAGAGAATTTGCGCATGGGCCGTATTGTTGCTTGCCCGACAGCGGGCTCTTGCGCCATAGTTCCTTCTGTCCTTGTGGCAATTTCAGAAGAACTTAATTTGAACGAAGACGAGCAAATTAATGCGCTCATAACCGCGGGTGCAATAGGTTCAATTGTCGAACTCAAAGTAGCGCTTGCAGGGGCAGTCGCGGGCTGTCAGGCTGAATGTGGTGTTGCTTCTGCTATGGCGGCAGGCGCGTTAGTCCAAATTCTCGGTGGTGACGAAAAACAAATTGTTAGCGCTGTTGCGCTTGCCTTAAAAAATATATTAGGTCTCACTTGCGACCCTGTTGCGGGGCTTGTTGAAATTCCTTGCGTAAAAAGAAACGCATTCTTGGCAGTCCACGCCATAACAGCAGCAGAATTGGCACTTGCGGGAATTGAAAGTAAAATTCCAACCGATGAAGTAGTGGACGCCCTAGCGCAAACAGGGCAGTTAATGTCGCCGCTTCTTAAAGAAAGTTCCCAGGCAGGATTAGCGAAAACAAAGACAGCCATAAAAATTGAACAAGAGATGACAAAGCTTTTTGTTTGACTGGCATCTTTTTTGGTGTTATTTTGAATGTAACGTCACGGGCCTGTGGCGCAGCGGTAGCGCAGGGGACTCATAATCCCTTGGTCGTGGGTTCGAATCCCTCCGGGCCCAAACTCTTTAACGGTGGAATTATAACGTAAAACATTTTGTATTTTCGCTGTTGTTTAAATTTATTAGAAATCGTAAAATCATATTCTAAAGGCTTTATAACATAGTCTTCCGGCAAGAAGGGTATTAATTTTTTAGCTTGTATCGCTACGCTTTTTTTGCTTTGGGCTATAACCAGCGCGCCCTCTTGTTTTATGTTATCAGACTTTACCCAAGGGTTTTCGTACCCATAAGTATCCAGAATCATTTGAGGGTGAGTTTCGTCATAAATGCTTATGGGGAGGGCATACTCAATATAGCCGCCGATATATTTAAGCGATTTGCCGGTTTTTTCACTGTAAATTTGCTTGAAATCGTTGGCAATTTTTTCATACGGATAGCGACTTCTGAAATTTTTCTCCACACTAAAAAGTATCAAAAGAACAATAAAAATAATGCTCATAACACCATAAACCCATTTTATAGCGTATGAAACCAATTTGTCAGAGCAGTTTAGCGGGAAAAAATAAAACAACATTATGCCAGTTAAATAAATCATTGGATAGCCCCAAGTGCCGAGGATTTCAGCGCCGGTAAAAAGCCCCGGCGATGCTTGAAGAATCACTGGGTAAAGCCCCATAAAAATTAAAAACCAGGAATCGGCAACGTTTCTATTCGCAACAGTTTGAAGTTTGAACTTCAATTTCAGCATAAGAAAAATAAACAAACTACCGGCAATAGCGGCAACTTGGGCAAGTATAAACATAAAAGGAGCACGAAGATATTTAGTCCACCCGCTATAAGCGTGAGAGTAGACAATTTTGCGCTCTTCAAAGTATATCAAACTAAAGAAATTGTGCTTACATAACCACAAAAAATGAGGCAAAAACACAAGAGATGCAACAAGAACCGCCAAATACAAACCTACACGCTTGAATTGCTTAGGTTCAAAAAAGACCATATACAGAGCCATTGGTATAATTAGCATAATTGTTTGATATTTAGTTAAAAACCCAAGACCCACGCAGGCGCCGAACAAAACCCAATCCTTCAGCTTATTTTCTTTCATGCTTTTATAAAAATAATACGCAATCGCAGGAAAAAGGGCGAACAAGGGGAAGTTCGCGCTAAAACCGTCGAAAACAGTCATATAACTGTAAACATAGCAGCCCTCAAGAATCATAACGGCTAAAACAGATTGTTTTTCATCAAGAAAATATCTTCCAAGTTTGTAGAGATAAACAAAACCCAGCAAAATGCAAAGCTGGCCAAGAAGATACAAGGCAAAATCGGTCTTTCCAAGCAGCATATAGGCAAAATACCCCAACCAACCGGAAAGCGGCGGGTGTTTTTGCGTTCCAAAATCAAAAAGTCCGCCCCAAACAATGGTTTCTAAGGCGTCTGTCGGCAACAAGTCACGTATAAAAGGCAATAGCGTCCACACAACAAGATGCACGATTAAAAATATTATAAAAACATGCTTCAGTTTTTTCTTATTAAATTCCATTAAGCAAAAAAATACTACGAAGGAAAGTTATCTGCAAGCCATAAAAAAATGCGAGAATGAAAATCACTCTCGCATTTTAGTTATCTAACTTGTGACTAGAACAATATAGTCAACTCTTCGTTCGGGTTCAAGCTTGAATTGTTTGAAGCACTTGGAAGAATGATATATTTAAGTTCGTCAGTGATTTCATAAAGTACGCCGAATGGGCCTGAAACTGCAAGTTTCAAGATACCGTAAACGCCTTTACCTGTTGTTACGAACATATGACCAACACTTTTCGCACCGCTTCCTGGGTGAAGTGTGAATGTTTCAACAAATGCGTTTGAAAGGTCATCGCCCAAAGCTTCAGTACCGTCTGAAACAAGGTTAGCAGCGCTTGCTACTGTTCTGCCTGCAACACCGGCAACTCTTCCTGTAGTTGAGAATGGGAAGCCTAAGATTCTTGCTACAACATTAGGATTTTTGAGCATATCAGCTTGTGCTTCTGAAAGATGTACTGGTAATTCAGCTTCAGTTTTGCCATTTACGATTTCATAGAATTTAACTTTGATAGAACCCGGTTTTTTAACGCCTGGTCTTTCAACGTCAGTAACTCTTGCTTTAATAATTGAACCAACAGGGAAGTTTGTACCATCAACAGTTACTGCATTTAAAGTTTTTGCTGTGAAGATATCTCCCACGTTTGCGGTTCTTGCGTTCACTCTGTCAAGCAATTTAACATTCAAGCTAGTGAATTCCGGTTTGATGTTTTTAACACTTGCAGAAGCGTTAGGGTCTGTGCCTAATTTTTTGTAGAAATAGAAATCTTTTCTCAATTCGCCAATTAAATAAGCAACTTGTTCTTTTGAAAGGTATTTGTCGTCAACAATTTTTTGTTGATCAGGAACGTTGTTAAGCAATTTTGAAGCAATTGTTTCTTTAGAACAACCGATTGCCCAATCCGGAATGTATTTAACGTCTTTACCTTGATAAACTACTCTGAGTGATTTATCAACAGGAACATTAATCATTTTAGCAATTACAGCGAAAACTTCCGCTTTTGTAATTTCTTGGTCAGGACGGAAATTGTCATCAGGATAACCGATCATCAAACCTGCGTCGTAAGCTCTTGCAACTTGATTAGCAGCCCAGTAGCTTGAAGGAACGTCGTGGTATTTTTTACCGGTTGGTTTAGTTTTAAGGTTTAAACCTTCAGCCAAAACGAAAGCCAATTCAGAACGCAAAATTGGTTTTTTGATGTCAAACAAGCTTGCATCTGAACCGAATTGTTTTTCTTTCATTGCATCCAAAAGGTCTTTAGCAACAGCTTTTGAGTAGTAAACATTGTCTTTGTTTTTGAAGCCGTAGCTGTTTTTTGTTTTTAAGATTTTGCCGCCAACAACGTACTCATAGCCTGTGCTATCCACATAAGCTTGTTGGGTGTCGCCAAACAAAGTCGGGTGAGCATAAGCTTCAACTCCGTTGTCGCATGGCAAGCCGCTTAAAACTTTGCATTTATCACATGCAAACACACTTGAAGTCAGTGCGAATACACTTAAAACCAAAGCAGAAGCGAAGAATTTTGTAAATTTTCTCATTTTTACTCCTTTTCTCGTATTCAACTATTCTCATTATTCTTGAGGCTGGGTCAATAATAACAAATAAAATTAAAAATTACAAGCAAAATTTATAGGGCGCAAACTGGCGTTTCTTGCTTTATTTCCTTGCATTTAAAAGTAAAAGATAGTAAAATTTTTACCATGGAGAAAACTTCTAATACTGAAGATAGAGAAGTTAAAGAATAAAAATGGCGACCGTAGTGCAATCATCCAAAATTAAAGATTACATCGAAATAATTCAAAAAGTTGCCCGTGTTGAGTACAGGCGCATTCCAAATCATATGGTGGAGTGCGAAGAGCTTGTTTCAATCGGTATTATAGCCATACAATCTCTCATTAAAAATAAAACCGACGAACAGTTGGAGCGCTATAACAGTTCATATATCGCAACTGCCGTCAGGTGGGCGATTAGAAACGAATTAAGAAACCGCTATAAGTGGTACACATTAAAACACAAAGTGGAAGAAGGCGCAGAAGCCGTTGAGAGTGATGGCGAAGAAGGCGCGATGTCCAGCCTTGATATTTCCCCAAACAAAGTCCGTGAAGCGGTTTATGAAACAATTTTGTCAATTGATTCTATTGCCTCAGCCAGCTCTGACACCGATTCGCCTTTCGATTTTATAAAAGACACTTCAGCCACCCCGGACGAAAAAGCCGAAATTTCAGAACTCGGAAAACTGGTGAGAGAAGCAATTTCAAGCCTTCCTCAGAAGGATAGAGTTATAGTGGAATACAGATTCTACAGAAATATGCAGGTAAAGCAAATTGCCCAGCAGGTAGGACTTTCAAGCTCCAGAATTACGCGCATTGTTCAAAATTCGCTCAATTCTGTGCGCGAATATCTGCAAAAGCGCGGCCTCACAAGTTATTAATAGTTATTAAGAAGGGACAGTAAAGCTATGTTATGCAAGGAAGGCACAAAAATCACTCAAGAGTATAAAAAAACGATTAAAAAAGGTTTAGAAGCACTTGGCAAGAAAAACCTGGCGCTGATTTTACAAGGTGTAAGTTTCCCTTCTGATGAACGTGAAAACACAGGCTTTGGAAGCTATAACTCAAAAGGCGGTAAAAGGGTAATCGATTTTGCATCGGGAATTTTCTCCGGCGTTCAGCTTGGGCCTGCGGGCAAAACAAAATTGAGCGATTCTTCGCCCTACACAGGCACAATTTTTAGTGAAAATCCTTTATTTATAAACCTCAAAGAACTTACAACAAAAGAGTGGGAAAATTTATTAAGCGAAAAAACTTACAAATCAATTGTTGAAAATAACCCTTCAAAAGGCGCAAATAGAGCTTCTTACGCTTATGCTTATGAAAAGTTTGATATGGCTTTAGCGGAAGTTTATCAAAATTTCAAGAAAAATTTCTTCTCAAAATTCAAAAAAACATTTGCGGAATTTAAAAAGGAAAATGCCTTTTGGTTGGATAATGATGCCCTTTATGAAGCTTTTGTAATCGAGAACAATTCAGATTATTGGCCTCAGTGGGAAAGCGAATTAGACAGAACTCTTTTTAACCCCAAAAATCCTAAGGCTGCGCAAGAGCGCATAAAAGAAATTTCAAAAAAATACGCCGATGTAATTGAAACTTATAAATTTGGACAATTTATTGTCGCAACTCAAAGCGAAAAAACTCGCGAATACGCTAAAAAACGCGGCATTAAAATGATAGCCGACAGACAAGTTGCCTTCTCTGACCGAGATTGTTGGGCGTATCAATCACTCTTTTTGCCGGGTTATTGTCTTGGCTGCCCGCCCGATTATTTCTCTGAAGACGGTCAGGCATGGGGCTTTCCTGTTGTCGACCCTGAAAAAATGTTTGATGCAAAAGGAAATTTGGGCGAAGCGGGAGTATTACTTAAAAAACTTTATTTAAAAATGTTTAAAGAAAACCCGGGCGGCGTCCGTATTGACCACACTGTAGGCCTTATTGACCCTTGGGTTTATGAAGCGGGCAAGCTTCCAAAAATCGCAGAAGGCGCAGGAAGGCTTTATTCTTCGCCGCAACACCCTGTCTTAAATAAATATGCCATTGCGACAATGGAAGATATTAACCAAGAATATGACCCTGATGAAGAAAAATGGGTGAAAAAACTTACCGACGCGCAAATCGAAAAATATGGTTTGATGATTGAAAAAATCGTTATCGCGGCAGCAAAAGAAGCAGGTTTGGACAAAAACGCAATCGTTGCCGAAGATTTGGGCACTTTAACTTTCCCGGTTGAAAGAGTAATGGAAAAATATGAACTTCAGGGAATGAAATTGGTGCAATTTGTTGTAGCAGAAGAAGAAGATCACCCTTACCGTTGCAAAAATATCACGCCAAATTCCTGGTCAATGGTCGGCACACATGATAACGAGCCGATTTTAATGTGGGCACAGGCTATGGTCGGCAAAGAAGAACTCGCACCACACGTTAAAAATTTAATGGAAGACATATTTTGCAAATTCGATAACCATGATGAGTTTTGTAATAAACTTTGGAACGACGCGCAATTCTTGGCTTTTGCGAAGTTGGTTGAAATTTTTGCGTCAGAATCGCAAAATCTTCAAATTTTCTTCACAGATTTCTTCGGCATCAACGAAGTCTACAATAAACCCGGCACATCAGGCGACCCGAACTGGACTTTGAGATTGCCCGATAATTTTGAAGAATTTTACGAGCAAAACTTACACGAAGGCAAAGCGCTTAATTTACCGCTTGCGCTAATTTATGCAATCAGCGCCCGTGGAAAAGATTTCGCAGCCAAAAACCAAGAACTTTTAAACGAACTTGGTAAACTAATTTAAAACACCATTTTACAGGACTTGAGGATGAGAAATAAAATAAAAATATTATTAATATCAGCGCTTGCGCTAGTTTTAAGCTTTGGCGCAGTACATGCGTTTTCTGTTAACGATATGACGCTCAGGTTTGCGCAAGTTTCTGACACGCATATTTCAGATAGAGACAATACTTCTTACAAAATGCTTGCAAAATCAAAACCCTTGTTGGAAGCCGCCATAAAACAACTGAACAAAGTCGAAAACCTTGATTTTGTAATGTTTACAGGCGATCTTGTAGACCAGCCGTTTCTTCAATCTTATAAGGATTTTTTCACAATTCTTACTGATTTAAAATATCCTTCCCTTGCAACATTCGGAAACCATGACACAGGCTCAATTTCAAGCGAAACAGGAAAGCTGATGCCGGAAGGAGCCCTTAGTAAAGACGAAGTTTTGAAAATGTTTCAAGACTGTTTCCCTAATTACAAATTCGACAAAACTTACTACGCGCTTTCCCCTAAAAAAGATTACCGCATGATCGTTCTTGACCCCGTTATCGGAAAAGATGCATCTTCGAACGGCCTTATAAGTGATGAGCAACTTGAATTTTTAGACAACGAACTAAACGAAAACCAAGATAAAGTAATTGTAATTTTCCAACACCACCCTGTTGTAGAACCCTTTGAAAGTTCACACCATAAAATTTTGAATGCTGATAAATATATGGCTATTTTGCAAAAATATAAAAATCCGATTGCAATTTTCTCGGGCCATTACCACACCACAAAAATCACCAGACAAGACAACATAATCCACGTTTCAACACCGGCTTTGGTCACATACCCGAACGCTTTTAGAGTGGTAAACATAACAAACTACAAAGATAGAACTATTTTCGATTTCTATTTTTATGAAACGCAGCTAAAAGATGTTCAGGCAGAGTCCAAAGCACTTGCAATAGCTTCGGCATCTTTTGCGGGTAAGGAAACCGACAGGTTGACAACAATCACCATAATGAAGGGCGGCAAAGGCGGTAAAGACGCAAAAGTGCCGAAAGTTACGGAAGAAGAATCGGAATAATAAATAAACAGCTGTAAGGAATGAATGCAAAATTTTAAAGTAAAATTCAAAGGTGTTAGGGGCTCTTACCCTGTACCAAGAACAAATTTTTTAAAGTACGGCGGCAACACAAGCTGTGTCGAGGTTAATGTCGGCGGACGTTTGATTATACTTGATGCCGGAACAGGAATTATTGAACTCGGGCGCGAACTTGTTCAAAACCACATTTTGAGCGGCACAACTATGCAAGAAAGAAAACCTGTTGTTTGTGCACTTTTCCTTTCACATATTCACCAAGACCACATCCAAGGCCTGCCATTTTTCAACCCGGCTTACATTTTATCCACAAAATTAAACATTTTCGGTATGTCGGCTGGCAAGAAAAGCCTTAAAGAAACTCTGGCGGAAATTTTGTTCGACAAGGTTTTCCCGCTAGGTTTAGAAGATGTGAATTGCAATCTTGAAATTGAAGATTTTGGCGAAAAACAAGCCGTGATTATTGATAAAAATGGCGATACAAGACTTATAAAACTTGTAGATCTTGAAAATACAAAGCTTGATAAAGAAGATATTGTAATAACTTCGCACAAAACTTTCGCACACCCCAAAGAAGGCTCTTTGTGTTTTAAGATAACGTATCAAGGAAAATCACTTGTTTTTGCAACAGACAAAGAAAGTTACGTGGGTTCAGACAAGAAATTTATTGAATTTGCTCACGATTGCGATTTATTGATTCATGATGCCCAATACACACATCAAGAATACGTTTCGCCAATTTTCCCCAAACAGGGTTTTGGCCACTCAACTTATCAAATGGCAATGGAGAGCGCCAAACTAGCGCATGCAAAAAAACTCGCATTCTTCCACTATGATCCGAATTATGACGATGATGTTTTAGCTATGCTTGAAAATGAATTATGTAAAGAAAACGAAAATTATTATTTTGCAAAGGAAGGACTCGAAATTGTTTTATAGACTGTTATTTATTTTTGCCACATTTTTATTTTTAAGTACACCGGCTTTTGCCGACAAAGAGGGTGTTGTTAAACCCATCGACGCTCAAAATAACGCCCAAATGCACAATAATCAGGGTGTTTCATATATGCGCGAGCGAGATTATCTTGCCGCAATTAAAGAGTTCAAAATCGCAATAGCTATAAACCCAAAAACTCAGGCAAGCGCGACTTATTATAATAATCTCGGATGCGCTTATTTGGAAATTGCAAAGTTTCAAAGCTCCCACGCTAATATGAAAAAAGAGGGTAATTTCGCAAACTTTGCGCAAGTTTCTTTTGAAGATGCGATTAAACAAGACGCGATGAATTTGTCTTTCTACAAAAATCTTGTTGAAAGTTTCTATTATCAAGGGACATTGAATAAATCTTATTTAAAATACCGCGAAAGCAAAAACGAGTTCGATAAAATTATTGTCGGTTTTATTTTCCAAAAACAAGGTAGGACTGACGCTGCAAAAACAATTTTCGATGAATTCGCTTCCGACAACCCAAATTTATTAATTTCTAAAAGCTTAGCGCAATATATTAATTAATTGCGGACAACTTCAATCTCGTCATAACAGGTTAAATATGGGATATGTTCTTCGCGTATAAGTTCACCGGGAAGCAAAACGGAAATTCCAGGAGGGCAAAGGGCGATTACTTGCGAGCAAATGCGCCCGATCGCATCTTGTTTTTTCACAACCTCTTTTGAACAAAAATAGGCAACTCGCGGACTCATAATAATTTTAGGGTCAACAAGCGGAGTATATTTTGCAGCATTGCTTTCTCCATTTCCCTTATATTTATGTTCTTGCGCCGCAATAACTTTAAGCGCATTAATTAAATAATCAAACTCGCTTTTGCAGCCCCCTATGTTTGATAAAACAAGCAAGCCTTCATCAGACGCAGATTCGATTTCAATCTTGCATTCATGTTCCAAGATTTTTTCTAAGCAAACACCGGACAAACCTTCAATTTTAAGGAAGATTTTTGTAACATCGAAATTCACACTGTCGCGTTCATTTAAAATCGAAAGGTTTTCAACATCTTTCAAAGACTCTCTAAAATAACAGGCATTTTCAATTGCTTTTTCAATTAGGCCCTTGCCTTCATTTGAACTTAAATTCGCGCGCGCGCAATCTAAACTCGCCAAAAGTAGAACAGAAGGGCTTGTAGAATGCAAAAGCATAAGTGAGCGTTCAATCTTTTCAACGTCCAAAAGCGAGTTTTTGGTAATGTGGAGCATAGAACTTTGAACCATTGAACCGCCCGTTTTATGGAAGGAGTGAACAACAGCGTCAGCGCCAAGGTCGATGGCCGAAGTTGGCAATTCATCGCTAAATTTCCAGAGCGCCCCGTGCGCTTCGTCTACAATAAGCGGAACATTATGGCGGTGACAAATTTCCGCAATCGTTTTAATATCGCTTATAATGCCTTCGTAAGTGGGGTTTGTAACCCACACAAGAGAAATATTTTTGTTATTTTCTAATTGCGATTCAACATGTTCAGGTTCAATTGCACCGAAAATAGCCCAATCTGAAAGTTTCTTGGGAATTAACCAGGCCGGATTTGCACCCGACATTATCATACCTGTTAAAACCGAACGGTGACAATTGCGCCCGATTAAAACATCGTTTGTTGATTTTGTGGCTCCCAAAGCCAAAGCAAGGTTTCCGATTGTCGAACCTCCCGTTAAAAAGAATGTTCTTTTAACGCCAAATTGCTCAGCACATAAATCCATTGCTTCTTTAATGGCGCCTGAGGCCGGGTGAAGCGTGCCCAGATTATCAAATTCATCTGTAGTATCAAGTTTCAGCGCATCAATACCGATTAAATCGACAAATTCCTTCAAAACTCCCTGCCCGCAATTATGCCCGGGTATATGAAAACCTGTCATCGGGGTATCTTTATAATTCTTTAATGCGTTTAATATAGGTGCGTAAGACATTTTTGAATTATTGCACAAAAATACTAACAAAAAAATCAATTTTCATGGTTTATATAATCGGTTCTTGTTCCATATTTTTTAAAAAAATGGTAATATGATAACATAGCCAAAACGAGAGAAGTAAGGTAAAAAATGGTCGACAATCGCTCAGCTGGTCACTATGGTATCGGCGGCGGGTTTAATTTTAAATCCGGCGACATATCTGGTACTGCGGCGAAAACGAGCGACGACAAAATGGGCCAGGGAACTGAATATTTTGCTCAACAACAAAGAGAAGAAGAGCAAAAAAAGAAAGAAAAATTCGTAGACCGCTCGGCGCAATTACGCGCCTCGCTAGACTCTTTAGCGGTAATAAGCTCAGCCTCAATACGCCTTAAAAAGGCCAAAATGCAAGAGGAAGAAGAAAAAGAAAAGAGCAAGAAAAAGCGAGCCTCAAAAAAGGCTATGTCCATAAGCGAAGAAGAAGATTTAAAAGGCGAGTAATTACTCGCCTTTTTTAATTTCGCAACGTCTTATGCTCATAATTTCCCATTGAATCGCTAAAGCGGGCGCTAAGAAGAACACGAATGCAGCGATTTTCATTAAAATCTGCGCTTGAGCAATTAACATAGCAGACTCTATCGGCCCAAGGCTGTAAACACGATCCATTAAATTGTAAAGCCATTCAGGGCACATATAAAGCATTGCCACCGAGAAAAGCAAAAGTACGTAAATTATCAGAAATGATTTTAGCAGAATGTTTCTTTTGAGTATCAATTTTTCCATTTTTCAAACTCCTTTTTAGTCCCGCTTTAATTTTACCACTCGAAACTTGTTTTTACTCACCTAAAAAGACAATTCTTTAAGCACTTCTTTCGGGTCAATTTTTAAACATTCTAAAGTTTCGCAAGTTGTTTGTCGTTTTTCCCAAAGACATGGGCGGCAAGAACATTCAGCCCTCACAACTTTAAAATTAGCCCGCTTCGGTATAAGTTTATTTTCATCCGTAGGCCCAAAAATCGCAATCAGATTTTTATTTAAACCCACCCCGATATGCATTGGCGCAGAATCAACACAGATAAAGGCTTTGGAATAATTAATAACATCTGCCATATCTAAAAGACTCTTTGTTTTGCCGTATAAATTCACAAAGTTTTTTGTAGGTTGAAGGTTCTGAGTAATTTGCTCAATTATTTCTTTATCATCAGGACCGCCTAAA
Source organism: Candidatus Gastranaerophilales bacterium (assembly GCA_031549065.1). Classification (GTDB taxonomy): domain Bacteria; phylum Cyanobacteriota; class Vampirovibrionia; order Gastranaerophilales; family Gastranaerophilaceae; genus JAVBQM01. The sequence goes on from JAVBQM010000072.1 coordinate 15,302, forward strand.
AGCGCAACTTTTTCGCCGCGCCCTAAGAGTCCTCCGATTAATTCACGCCAAAAAAGCGCATCGGGGCATTTAAACATATTTTTCTGAACGCTCATTTTGCTAACACCAGGATGAATCGCAACAAAACCATCTTTAAAAGGTCGTTCAAAATTTGAAGGCGCTTTAACATTGGGCAAACCACACTCATCCTTTAAAATTGGCGAAAGTAAGTCGTGGTACATATTTGAAGCATATTGATTCTTGTTCAACTTTACAGCCTTTGTAAGCAAAAATGAAGTTTTGCTGGCATAACCATAACGCTTGCGTATACCTGTTAAAAAAGCTAGAATTGCCACAAGGGGTGAACTTCCGCTTGAAATTACCATATCGAACCGCCCGCGCCAAACTTCGCGTAACATTTTGAGAATATTGGTATATTTTTTGAGGCCTCCGGCCTTAATATCGCACTTAATAACCCTGTCAATCAAGGGTGTAAGTTCCTGAATCGAGGCGCTTCTGGGCTCAAGAACAAGTGCAATCTCTGCTGTTGTGAATTCTTTTTTCAAACTCTCAATAGTGGGCAAAAATAAAATCTCATCCCCAATTCCGCCAAAATTAATTAATAATATCTTTTTCATATTTGCCCTCTTGCTGCTCTTATTCTACAATAAAATAATGAAAGATTTAAGCTTGAATTACACAGCAATCGGCTCTTTGCCTTTCAGCGATAAAAACGCCCCGAGCCGCGCGCTTGATTACGTTTTTGAACATTTCGGTGAAATTCCGTTTTGGCCGCAGTTGCCGCATTTTTCACGCAATGAAGATATGGTACTTCAATTCTCTAACAAGCTTCCCGGGCTTGAGTTTGAGAATGACAAATATTTCTTTGACACCGAAACCGAAAAATTCGCGCTTGAACTTGAAGAACTTTATATGGATTACGAAACTGTTCTAAATGCCGCAACACTAAACGAAAACAGCGAGATTCTTGATAAATATAGACCGAATTCTTGTGCTATTGATGAATTTTTAACGCGGCTTAAAAATGTTGAAACACCAAAATACGTCAAAGGCTCAATTACAGGTCCTTTCACAGTATGCACAAGCCTTAGTGACAAAGAAGGCAAGTGTGCGTTTTATGATGATATTCTTAAAGACGCGATAGTAAAAACCCTTACTCTAAGCGCCCTTTGGCAAGTCAAAGAGTTTACCGATGTCAATCCGGCAACCACTTCAATAATTTTTATGGATGAACCCTCGATTTCACAACTGGGCTCGTCTGCCTTTTTAACAGTTGAAGATGAAGCCGTGACATCAGTAATCAGCGAAATCGCGAGCGCCATAAGGCAATTTGGCGGCTTGGCCGGAATTCATTGTTGCGGGAAAACTAATTGGGAAGTACCGGCGGCGGCAAATTTAAATATAATCAATTTCGACGCTTTTTCATTCTCGCAAAACCTTTCTACACAGGCGAAAAAAATTGCTCAATTCCTTGAAAATGGCGGCATTCTTGCCTTTGGAATAGTCCCGACTCTTGATGTTGACGCGCTTATCGCACTTGATGAAGAAGCACTGGAGAAAAAATTTGAAGAGAGTCTTGAATTTTTAACAAATAAAGGCATAAAAAAAGAACAGCTTCTGGAACAATGTTTTATTACGCCCTCTTGCGGATGTGGTTCATTAAGCGAAGCTGACGCTCTTAAAGCACTTGAATATACAAAAAAACTTTCAAAAAAATTACAGAAAAAATACAAGGAAACAAAATGACATCAACCCTCGCTCTAATCGGAAAAAGCGGAAGCGGTAAAACCACACTGGTAAAGAGTTTCACCGCTGCAATCAGACAACTTCATCCCGATAAAACTATTTTATTAGTAGACAACGATCTCACTTGCGAACTTGCAAGTCGTTTCGGTTTGAAAATTCACGACACAATTTATGGCATCCGCGCGGGTAAACACGAATATAACACAGGCATTCCAAAGGGAATGACTAAACAAGAATATATCGAGTGGGCACTTGAAGACATTGTTGTGAATATCGATGAAAATGTTGATATTATTGTGTCTTGGCTTGTCGCTTCAAAAGACTGCCTTTGCCCGATTACAGGACAAATGAATATTGCAATCAATAAATTTATTGAACAATATGATTTCGTTATTTTTGATTGCGAATTTGATCTGAAATATCTTAACCAGCTTGTGGATTGCCCGATTGATACCGCGTTGATTGTCACAAACGATAATAAGGAATCTATTCATCTTGCAAGCGAAATTTATGAATTTTCTAAAAAGTATGCGCTGGACGGGCAGCTTGGCGTTTTATTAAACCGCGTTTCAAAAGATTCTTCCGAAAGCGCAATTGAACAAATTAACGCTTTCGGGCTTGATTTTATAGGGTTAGTTGAGGATTTCAGTTCTTATGATAACGAAGCCGGCATGCAAAAATTGCTTGATGATGTTTTGACTATTTACCCGCGTTTGAACTTGCCACAAAGAGGCTAAAACTACCTGAGCGTCACAACGCTAACCCCATCCCCGCCTTCGCCTGAACCCGTTTCGCCTGCGCGGAATTTAGCAACATAAGGCGAAACTTTGAGATAGTCGCGAACGGCAGCTTTAAGTGCGCCCGTGCCGTGGCCGTGGATGACGGTAATTTCATTTACCCCCTTGAGCGAAGCCAAATCAAGGTGTTTTTCCAAATTGTCGAGCGCTTCATCGGCGCGAAGGCCGCGAAGGTCCAACCTTAAAAGGTTTGCGACAGGGTCGGGGGCAAAATCAAACTCAAGATTACGTTTAGCTGAAAGCTTAGGCGCTTTTTTGTCTGTGTGGGCGAGTTTTTCGACATTAATCTTGCTTTTTATGCCGCCCATTTGAATTTCGACCATTCCTTTTTTATCGGGAAGACTGAGCAAGGTCGCAACAGCGCCCAAACCTTTCACCAGAACACTTTTGCCGATTTTAACATCTTCGGGCGAAAGAGGCGGATATTTATTTGCGAGCTTTTCTTCGTCAGTTTGAAATTCGGCATAAGCGGCTTGTTCAAGCTTTGCAAGGCGCGCGTAAGAGCGGCGAGCAATTTTCTCGCTCTTGTCTTGACGCAATTCATCGAGCGTTTCTTTAATTTCAGAGCGCGCAGCCTCAAGCCCGGATTGATATTTGCGCTTAAAATTCTCGATGGCTTTTTTCTTTTCAGCCTTAATTTGCGCAAGCTGTTTTTCATAGTCTTCTTTAATTTGAGAAACGGATTTTTCTTTAACGCTAGCCTCAAATTCAAGTTGCGAAAGGTTTTGATGAGTTTTTTGAATTTGTTCAAACATTTTTGAAGTCGGATTTGTCACAGAATTTAAAATAGTTTGCGCACGCTCGACAATTTCATTTTTAAGCTGCAAATTCCTTGAAATTGAAAGTGCATTTGAACTTCCCGCAATCCCCAAAATCAATCTATAAGTGGGTTTTAGAGTGGCAGGGTCAAATTCTACAGAAGCATTTTTGAATTTTGAATTATTGTATTGAAGGAGTTTTAATTCGCCCAAATGTGTTGTTGTAAGCGTGATTGCGCCTAAATTTGAAAGATATTCTAAAATCGCTTGCGCTAAGGCCGTACCCTCGCTCGGGTCGGTTCCTGCCCCGAGCTCGTCAAACAACACAAGGGAATCTTCATTTGCATTATTTAAAATATTCACAACGTTTTTAATGTGCGCACTAAAAGTCGAAAGGCTTTGTGATAGCGATTGCTCCTCGGAAATATCCGCAAAAACCGCGTTAAACGGATAAATTTCGCAATCAAGCGCGGGTACAAAAAGCCCCGCAAAACTCATTAACGCTAAAAGCCCTACAGTTTTAAGCACAACTGTTTTCCCGCCAGTGTTTGAACCCGTAATAACAAGGGAATTAAAACCGTCTTTGTTGGTTTCGCCAATTTCAAAATCATTCTCGATAAGCTCTTCGACCGCGCCGATAAGCAGAGGGTGGCGCATTTTTTGGATTTTAATAGAGCACCGAGTTGTCAAACGAGGCGCGACACCTTGGGTAAGAAT
>JAVBQM010000065.1:0-5751 GCA_031549065.1 Candidatus Gastranaerophilales bacterium
TTGCTTGCGCAGGTAGATTCCTCTGTAGGCGGCAAGACGGGCATAAACTCGAAGTTCGGTAAAAATCTGGTTGGCACATTCTACCAGCCAAAGAAAGTTTTAATAGATCCAAAAACTTTGCAAACACTGGATGACAGACAAATTAAAACGGGTTTGGCTGAAGTTGTAAAATATGCTTTTATTGAAAAAACCGCAAGCGGCAGGAGTATTTTTGGAATGGAATTTTTCGACTTCTTGCAAAATAATGACCCCAAAGAACACTACCCGTATATCATCGCCGAGTCTTGCCAAATTAAGGCAAATGTCGTCAGGCAAGATGAAAAAGAAAAAGGCTTGCGCGCAATTTTGAACCTCGGGCATACTTTTGGGCATGCGGTTGAAAAAGTAACAAATTACACCAAAATCACCCATGGGGAAGGAGTTGCAATAGGAATTGCCTGCGCCTTCCGCCTTGCGCTTGAACTTGGCATCGTGAGCGAAGATTATTTTGAGGCATCAATTGCTCTGTTGCAAAAGTTGGGGCTTGAAACCAAAATACCTGAAGATATTGACCGCAAGGCAATTTATGAGGCTATGAAGAGCGATAAAAAAGTTAAGGATGCACAAATTAATTTTATTTTACCAAACGGTCTTGGCGAAGTTATGCAACGCTCTGATATTGAAATGAGCGAGGTGCATCGAGCGCTTGCTCTCTGATATGCGAGCGAATGAAATAAAAGTGAGCTATGCGACCTTATATTGAAGAGCCTTTGATAATAAGGACTTTGCTTTAGCTTCGTTTCCTAATTCGCGCATAACTTTTGACGCTTCAATGTAGTTTTGTGCGATCTGCTCGTTGGTTTCGCCCTTATCATTTAAACCCGCAAACGCTGCAGTAGAAAGCTTTAAACACTCAAGTGCTTTTTTGTTTTCGCCAAGGTAAGTATAGTCTTGTGCAACTTCGCGATAAATTTTACCCGCAACCTTTGGGTTGTCTGCACTTTTTGCAGCATCAACCGCTAAATCGTTAAAGATTTCAGCGTTTGACACATCAAACCTTCTTGCGTGCATTCCTCCAAGTCCTTTCAGGGCACGGGATTGACCTGAGGGATTGTCTCCTGAAAAACTCACAGCGCAATGATAGTGGTTAACGGCAGGTTCAAATTTTGCATAATCATCATAAATTTGCGCCATTTTAAGATGGGCATGGGTTTTAATATCGTCATTATTGCATTTCGTGGCCGCATTATATTCACCAAGCGCATAATTAACGTGGTCATAACGGTCAAAAATTTTGCCGCGCTCCAAATGGGCCGCACCTTCAAAGTCAACATTATCGGCCTTTTGAGCCGCATCAATCGACTTTGCAAAAGCTACAAGGGCCTCTTTTGGCTTGTTCTGCTTTGAAAGCTTCTTGCCTGTATTGAAAACATTCATAAATTCTTTGTATGCCGGCGGAACTTCTTGTTTGGCAAGTTTATTTGAAATGTGTTGTTCTTCGGCGTAATTTGACTGCTTTGGTGTGCTTTCCGGCGTAGCTACTGTAGACTCCACTGTTGTAACAGTGGCAGATTCTTGAGCAGGGGTAGATTCTAATTGCGCAGGAATTTGGACAATTTGCGATTCGGCCGACAAGGACGCAGTGGCTGGATTCTTTCCAGCTGTTTCAGGTAATTGAACTTTAAAGTCAGGGTTAACATGGCTTGGGTCGGCTTTTAATATAATATCCTGCAAAAATAATGCATCTACCCAGCCTTCAACTACCTTTGAAGGCTTATTCAGGGTTTTTGCGATGTAATTATCGGAAACCCGCGAAGCATTTTTGAGGTTCGAAACAATCACCTGACGCGAAGGTGAATCTTTAAGGCTTTCCGCTTCAATAGCCGCAAGATAGCCGGCAACCTCATCGCTCACATCTTTTGGGGCGTTGATTGCCAAAACGGTGCTTCTGAAATCGGTTAGCACTTGTGAAATATTTATTTTGCTTTTGCTGTAATCAATGGCAACTTTGGCGCCATTCGGAAATTCACGCCCCTCTTGTTGATTTGCGCCACGTCCGCGCGAAGGGCTCTCGAATGAATCCGGCGTTTGCTGAAGTTGCTTGTTTTGCGCGCGTTCGTCGATAGTAATTTCAACGCCACGCCCTTTCCCTTGGCTTTGCGCGCCTTGTTGTTTCCTATAGACAATATTGATAGGGTGAATTGAATTATACAAAGGCTTCTCCCACAAGACATGTGTCCAATTTCATTTTAACCTCTAACCAAATAAATTCGTTCATACAAACAGCCCAATTTTGCGCTCTTTAGGTAGTTTTAATAATTTCTACAGAGAAATCAAGTAATGATTTCAGGGTCGTGTTTTCTTGACTTTGGCGCTTGATAAGATATATTTAAGGGAGTTCAAATTATATAAATTTGCCGCGTTAGCTCCGAAGTGGAGCCGAGAGGTAAAACGGGTACAAATGTAGAGCTTGCTCTACCAACCCAATGAAAACCACATAAATTTGCCGCGTTAGGTCAGTTGGTCGAGCAAGGGACTGAAAATCCCTGTGTCCTTGGTTCGATTCCGAGACGCGGCAATTTTTTTGTTTTAAAGCCACTTTAAGCATTTTGCAAACTTAAATATTAAAAAATGTAAACATTTCATATAAAAAGTATATATTTAATCAATATTTATGGGCGGAATGTTTTTATTATTGTAAGCAGTAAATGTTTATTATAAACAGAGGTTTAAGTGTCGGCAAATATCATAACAGATATATTAAAAGCTCCTATTGATTTTTTAGCTAAAACCGTTCTTGACACAGTGGAAGCTAAAGAGAAAAAGGTCGAGAACAAAGAAAAGGCTGAAGAGGTCAAAGAAGAGAGCTATGAAAAATTATCTTCACAAGACTTTAAGAAAATTTTGGAAACCGCGGCAACAAGCGAAAACGGTCTTGTTGAATTTATAGAAAAAAACGGCACAGACACAGCATTTAAAGCATTGGATGAAAATGGTGACGGCACTATAGCTGCAGATGAAGTTTCGAAGGCTTTAGATAACGGGTCTTTGAATTCTAAATTTTCTGTTCTTGATTTAGTAAATGCTGTTGTTAAAAAGGTGGCCAAAACAGCCGCACCGGCGCCTGAAGTTAAGCCCGAAGCAGCAGCCCCCGAACAACCGGTTACAGCGCCCTCAGATTTTATAGGCCCTCCGGCTCCATCAGGAGTCAGCAGCGGAGGAAATTATTCTGGCAATACCGCAAGCAATGTTCCAAAAGCAGAAAGCGTACAAGACCTTGAGACACAAAAACAAAAAATAATTCAGGAATATGACGGAAGAATAAACGCCAAAAATGCAGAAATGGGAAATGCAATTCAGCAAGATGAAAGCATTAGTGCTGAATTAAAGCAACAATACGAAACTGCTAACCAAAATTTAGCAAACGCTACAAACGCCCTTCAGCAAACAGAGGGCAAAATTTCCGGTCTTGAAACTTCTTTGCACTCCAACGAATGTGAAACTACACGAATTGAAGGCGAATTAAGCAAAATAAAAACCGACACGAAAAATGAAGAAGTTAACAGTAAAAACAAAGCAAGAAAAGAATCAATAAGTTCAAGACTCGCAGAATTAAAAGAAGAAAAAGCCAAACTTGATGAACAATTAAGCGCAGCAAAAGATAAAAAAACTCAGCAGCTTCAAGAAAAAACTGCCGCAGAAGCAAGCCTCCAAGAAATTGCAAACAAAATTGCTGCTTCAGCAAGTGATGAAACAAAAGCAGCAATCGAAAGAATCAAGGGCGAAATTGAAGTCTTAAAAACTGAAAAAACACAAAAAGTTGGGGAAATCGATAATAAAATCGCAACTTTAAAGACCAAAGAAGTAGACAGATCTAAAAGTATGGGAGAACTCGCAGGCAGCGCAGGCGGCGCACTTGCGGCTCTAATGATTGAACTTGGCGAAAGTAACGAATTAAAAGATTACTTCTACAATCACTTCAATGGCGCTTATTGCGGCGTATTTGTAAATAAACTCCTTGACTATGCCTTTAAAAAACTCGGTTTTAACAAGACTCCAGAAGGCCTGAGATATATGGGCCGCGTTGAAGTCAAGAAAATGACTTATGAACAAAAAGTAGAAGTCATGAGAACAAAACTAAGACCCGGTATGGTTTTTGAGTATCGCTATGGAACTGACGGCTATCACACAGGTATGATTGCAAAAGTAAACTCTGACGGTTCTTGGGAAACGCTTGAAGGAAACACTATTGTAAACGGTGTACATGGGATGATTGGTTCTCACACAAGGGATATGAACTACAGAAACCTCACAGCAATTTATGACCCGAATATTGCATTAGAACAAGCCGGTATGTATCTTAGCTAGACAAAGAATATTCAAGGGATTTCCCCGCAGGGGGTAGAAAAATTGGCACACATAGGTTATAATGGAGTGGGTGTCGTTATACTTATTTTTTGTGTTACAAAAGCAAGGTGTTGTGTATGGGAAAAACGTCTTTTCATGAGTCGCTTTATTATCTCAAGCGCAAGGTAAACTACGTTTCGGGCGGTTGCTTTCTTTTGGAAACCCCTCCAATAGAAAGGCTTATGGCGAAACGAGATCGGGCCAAAAGCCGCTTAAAAACAGCTATTGACTTGATAACGCGGTACTTGGGTACAATTTGAGGTATTAAAATCCTTAGTGCTTTTTGGGCTTATGGCCTTATTTGTAGTGCGCTTATTCATCTGTTGAGCGCCGGCTTTGCAAGCTCCTGTGGGCATCTCGCCCCAAGGGCTCAATTGTCCTACGTCGCCATCGTAGTGCTACATTCCAGCACCTTAACGGTGCTGTCATATCCGCACCGGCTTTGCATCACAAAAAAAGGCTGAGTGCATTAATCCCCTTAATTACCTCCTCAGCCAAGTAGCAAATACGGCATACCCAACTAGACGTCCGGTTGGGTGATTTTGTTCCAATTTGCTCCCAGGTAACTCGTCGGCTTAAGCGCAATAAAAAACCGGTTTTCACCGGTTATACCATATTAGAGAGAGGAATTAGAGAGAAATCTTTTTACATACACATTGCAAAAGTTTTAACACATTTTCTAATATTGTTATGCCCGCTTTTTTAATTTTGTAACACATAATAAAATAATCTTTACATTTCGTTACAAAACCCGCCTTCCTTGCAATTTCACATAAAAAAAATACTTTATATATGAGTGAAGGAAAAAATTAAAATACATGTATTTCTGCATTTTAATTTTGGCTGAACAGTGGAAAGTTACAAGGTAGTTTACTGATGATTAATGAAATTAATCCGAATGTAAGGGCGTATTACGCCTACAAGGCGATTGATTACCTCGGCGGAGAACAAGAAAAAGATTTTAGCCTGACAGGATCTGCAAAAGATGCCCTGGGGACTTTGCCTGTCGGTCTTGCGCTTACCCAGGTGCCTAAAGCCATAAGCTATAGAAAAGCCCTGAGTGGTGTGAGTCAGCTTGGCGTTACAGGAGAATACGCTCAAATCGGTAAGAACCTCCAGGGCCTTGGAATCACCCGGCCGAAATTGGGTGAGTTTTTCAAAGGCATCACTACAAAAAAGGGTATGGCTGCAAACCTGGACAATTTCACAAGAACCGAAGAAGTTGTAAAGGTAGCAGATGATGCCATTGACAAAGCAAAAAAGGTGAAAGAAACGGCAAAAGCCGCTGAAAAAGCGGCAAAAGCAAAGGCAGCGGGAAAAGAAATTATTGAAACCGGAACAAAGGGCCCCGGTTTAATAAGCAGG
>JAVBQM010000120.1:0-6120 GCA_031549065.1 Candidatus Gastranaerophilales bacterium
CTTCTGATGAGACACTTCCTTTTGAAGCATCACATTTTGCCGATTTAGTATTATATGCTTGCAAAAACTTTAAAACAGGCGAGTATGTTTATGAAAATTTAGATGAAAAAATTGCATTTATTGACAAGAGTAAAAATGCCAATGTTGAAGATTTGCATGAAATCATTAAGGCTTCTTGCGACAAGGACGGTATTTTTAATGTCAAAATTGCGGGAATACTTGCAGAGCTTTCAAAAGCAACGGGCGTAATCATAGAACCGGAGGAAAATAGAGCGCTTTTGGAAGAATTCTGTTTAAAACCGGATTCTACAATGGACGAAAAAAGACTTTCGTTTTTTATGTATATGTATAGAAGCTTTGGAGCACCTCCTGAAGAAATGAGAATATATCTGAATGCAGCAGTTAACCCGATTACAGGAGAGTTGGATTCTTCTTCTTTCGATGCTCTTTCTCGCCTCTCGGACTACTTGGAATACGAGCGCCCGCTTGAAGTCAGCGAAGATCCAAAAGCTTTTGTTACAATAGCAAAAGAGTTAGCATCGACAATAGAAACCGCAAGAGACCCCAAAACGGGTATTTTTGACGAAGCCAAATGGGAAGAGAAATTTCAGGCTTTGCCCAGGGAATAAGCTGAAAAATTATTGAGCCTTAAAATGCCAATACCGTTCTGACTCCAAACGCAAAAGAGTTTGTGCCATTGCCTTCCGGGCGTATAATATATTGCATAACGGGCTTTATAGATAAGAAATTTGTTACTTTGAATTTGTAAAAAAGTTCAACAACCTTTTCACTCGTTTTATTCTCCGCATTTCTTAAAGCGTTGTTATATTGATTCCAGGCAAGGGCGACACCCGCTTTGTCTTCTTTTCTTTTTTTCCCAATGCCGCTGTAAACAAGCCCCAGGCTGCTATAAAGCGGAACTTCGTTTATATTGGAAGGCGCCCAACTGAATTGCCCCAAAACGCTCAAGCCACCTGAATTATCTTCAAAAGTATTGAAAAGTTTTTGTTCAAATGCAAAATAAGCGCCGTGGTTGTATTTTTCATTTCCGCCTGCGGAGTTAAATTTTTCAAACCTTTCGCCTCTTTGCGAGGAATGAAGCCAACTTCCAAGCATATATTTGCCCTCGCGCTTCTTAAAATTAGAAAAGTATTGTGCCTCGCTAAAAACAACATAACCGTTTTCACCCGTAAAAAAGCCTTTTGGAGTGGCGTTTTCCCTTATGTTTCCGTCATATATTCCTGTTTGAACGTATGCGTTTTCTCGAACTTTGAGTTTAGCCCTAACGCCCATTTGGGGCGTAATGCAATCGGGCATTGGAATATTTGGGGCAGAGTGGTAAGAATGGCTTAAAAACAGCGCTCCATTTTCGGTTTCATGAAAATCTTCATTTGCGTTTTGTTTTCCAACCTTTAAACTGAGTAAATCGTCTTTAAATGTGTGTTCGTAATACAGTTGCGCAATTTGGCTCATATTTTTTTCCGGCGCAAGACAATCAAGTTCAGAATAAGTCCCCAAATACTCCGAAGGGTTTGTGCCGCTGTTTGCGGCCATATATTGAACAACAAACTTGCCGCCCTTGTAGAGCCCCATTCTTTCGCTATCAAGTTCGGTTCTTAAAATAAAAGCGTTGCGGTAAGAGCCTTTAGCTTTACTTCTTTGGCCCATAGCTGTCGGGGTTGCTACAAATGTGCCGTAAATGTCTATTCCGCGCTCTTCAAGTCGGCTTCTCAACCCTCCCCAATCACCTGTTAAGTAATCAGATTCTTGAAGAAAAAGCCTGAGCTTTGAGGGCTCAGACTCTTCTTTTATTTCTTCAATGGCGAAAACGCTACTATTGCTTACAAATAACCCAAGCGCAACCAAAATAATCAGCCATTTTTTGTGCAAAATCATAATCCTTGTTACTATTTTGCCATTATAACATCTGCAAGGTTTTATTCTTGATAGAATGAACGGTCTTCAGGATTAACATATGCCTCCCAATTTGTTACTGAAGGTTGAGTATTCTTTGGTATGTTGTACCACCTTGGAGGGTTGCCAACTTGTTTTGCGTCAGCAAGCATATAAGCGCCTTCGGTGTTATTTTCAAGCGGCATCATAATAACTCTTAGACCTTCTTTGAACTCACCCAAATCTTTGCTTATCAAGTTTTGACCTACCGCAGGAAGGTTGGCAAAAGTGTGCTCTTTTAGAACTTCTTCAAATGTTTTACCTTCAAAATAAGGGTTTTTAGCTACCGATTTTGAAATACCATTAGCAATTTTGCCTGTTACAACAACGGTTTTAGTGTCAGTGTTAGCAATTTGCCTTGCAACAATTTGAGATAGCGCTTCCATGTAAAGTGTAATTGTATTATGCGAAGCCTTTTGCCAAGCATTTTCGGTGAGCTTACCCGGGAAATATTTCTCAAACACTTCGTAGTTGTCTATGGTTCTGCCATCGTCTTCTTTTTCAATAGCTTTACGCATTTCCGCTTCTTCCTTGCCTTCGCCGGGAAAAGCAGCCAACCCGAAGTTACGCTTCAACCCATCAAGTTGAACATTTCTTTCGATATGTTCAATTTCATAGCTGCCGTCAGCTTGTTTAACGTGTCCATAAGTGTGCTGTTTTTCTGTAGGTTTAATTTTAATGTTGTTATCATCAACCACAATCTCGCCGCTTCCAAGCCCTCCGCCAGGGTATAAGAACAATATGCTGGCGCCGTCTTCAAGAGTTTCGGGGTATTGTTCTTTTAGAACTTTAAGAACTGAAGCGCCGCCCGCTGCCATATCATTAACGTGTCGCGATGAACCCAATTTAATTCCCATTTGAGCGAGGAAGCTGTCAATTGTTGCACCAACTATAGGTCGTTTAAATCTGTGCTCGTCGTCCCTTATGTCTTCGTAAAAGAAATTAGTTAAAGCCGGACCATTAGATTCTCCGGTAGCCTTTATCGGGCCGGGGTAATCGATAACAACAAAGCTTTCATCTTCGGGGTCTGCCGCAACAATTTCAGCCTTGTGCCTTTCGTGAAATTCTGCGATTTTTTCCGCTGCCCTTTGTTCAAACAATTCTTCTGTTCTCTGATCGCCTTTATCAAAAACTGTAAGAGATTCTTCTGCAATCGGTTTACCGTTTTTGTCTTTTGCGCTCAATTTAAATGAACCTTCATATACACTCGCGCCAACATCGCCGGTAATGTAGTGTTTACCAAAAGCCAACTGTGGCCCCACTTTTGTTATCATATTCAATTCCTCGCTTCAAATATACAGCGGTATAAAGCCTGTGAACTAAAAATATGTCGCTTTATTTTGAAAAAATTTACATAATGTAATACTGGGGATTGCTTTATGTGGTACAATTGGAGACAGACAAAAATTTTAACGAAGCATTACTAAGGAGAACATTATGACCACAATGGAGTTTTTTAGAAGTTCCGAAGAGCTTAAAGAGCGCTTTTCAGCTTCTCGCGCCACAATTACAGCGCCGTTTTACGGCAATAACGTCGAGCATGTTAAGACGGTTTCAGAGGCTTACAAGCTGGCTCTAAACAGCTCCGGCACGGTCGAATTAACGGGTATGCCCGTATATGAACCCGAAAAACTCGGTTTACCTTTGGGCGCCAACCAGTTGTTGTTTAATGACGGTACGGTTGTTGGCAGATGCTCTGCTGCAAGAAAAATCGTAGGCGAGCCGGGTTGCGACCTTGCTTATTTGTCGCCAATTATTCGAGAAGCGGTTTACGGCACGCGCGATAGGTTAATGTATCGCACAGAAGTTGTTGTAGGTCTTGAAAAAGATTTTATGATTAAAGCCCACCTTCTTATCCCTGAGGGCTTTGAAAACGTTATGTATTCCTGGATGTTAAATTTTCAATATCTCAATGAACAATATTCTCAAATGTATCGCGATTCGCGAGAAATCCCCGAGGCGGACATTTATGTGTTCTCTGACCCCGATTGGACTCACCCTGATTTCCCTTACGGTTTAACGTTCTTTGACCCTAAACATAATTGCGCCGCAATTTTGGGTATGAGATACTTTGGCGAACACAAAAAAGGTACCCTAACGCTTGCTTGGGGTGCGGCCGCAAGAAACGGTTATGCATCTTGCCATGGCGGAATGAAGCGCTACAATTTGGATGGAAAAACCTTCCAAGCTGCGGTTTTTGGCCTTAGCGGTTCAGGAAAATCAACAATCACACACGCACGCCACAACGATAAATATGACATCACGGTTTTACATGATGATGCATTTATAATCAATGTTCACGATAAATATACTATTGCCCTTGAGCCCGCATATTTTGACAAAACTCAAGATTATCCTATCGGTTGCGAAGACAATAAATACATTATCACGCAGCAAAACAACGGCGTAATTGCGACTCCTGACGGCAAATTGATTTCTATAACGGAAGATGTCAGAAATGGTAACGGTCGTGCGGTTAAATCAAAATTATGGTCGCCAAACAGGGTGGATAGGATTGATGAACCTATCGATGCCATTTTCTGGTTAATGCAAGACCCTACGATTCCGCCTGTATTAAAGCTATCTGGCGCTGCTTTAGGTTCAGCTATGGGTGCAACCCTTGCTACAAAACGCTCTTCAGCTGAAAGGCTTGCTGAAGGTGTTGACCCTAACGCTCTTGTTGTCGAGCCTTATGCTAACCCGTTCAGGGTTTACCCGCTCGAAATGGACTACACTCGTTTTAAACAGCTTATTCAAGATGGCGTTGATTGCTACATTTTAAATACAGGAACGTTTATGGGCACAAAAGTTCAACCTAAACACACGCTTGGTATTATTGAATCGATTATTGACGGCAGCGCGAAATTTGAAAAATGGGAAAATTTCCCTGATATCGAAATTATGCACATCGAAGGTTTTGACGCAAGCTTTAAAAATGCCGAATACGCAGACCAATTCGCGAAGAGAATGCAAGACAGGGTCGACTTCATTAAATCTCGCGAAACCGAAAAAGCCGGCTTAGACAAGCTTCCGGCCGATGCTCTTGAAGCTCTTGAAAACGTTATAAGACAGACGAAAGGTTAGAAAACGTGAAAACAAAAACTTTAAGCGATTCAGCTGTCGAACATTTTTTAAACGGTTTTTCCTGTTCAGAAGGCGTTGTTCAAGCGGCTGTCGAGCATGGTTATTGCGATGAGAGCCTGGTTGGAGTTGCGACATCTTTCTCCGGTGGTATGGGTTCAGGATGCCTTTGCGGTGCGATTGCTGGAGCGCAAATGGTTATAGGAAGCGAACACGGGCGCGATAAAACAGGCCTCGCTCGTCAAAAAGCGGCCAAGCTTGTACACGAATTTCAAAAAGAACATAAAGTAACTTGCTGCCGCATTTTAACAAAAGGTTTTGAATTCGGTTCGCCGGAGCGCAAAAACCATTGCACTGCGATGGTTCAAACCGCAGCAAAGATTTTGGAAGAGGTATTGTAAAGGGTTCTTACGAACCCTTTTTAAATATATAATTATCGGAGTAATCAATCGTAATGGTGTCTCCGTCTTGAAATTTGCCCTCGAGAAGCATTTTTGAAAGCGGATTTTCAATCGATTTTGAAATAACGCGTCTAAGCGGGCGGGCACCATAAAGCGGGGAGTAGCCATCCAAAGCAAGCCTTTCACGTGCTTCTGGCGTAATTTCAAGGCTTATTTTGCGCTCATCTAACAACTTTTTAAGATATTCAATTGAAATATCAACCACAATTTGCAAATCTTCCATTTTGAGAGATTGGAAAAATACTGTTTCATCAATCCTGTTTAGAAATTCGGGCTTGAATTGTGCACGCAAACGCTCATTTAAAGCCTCTTTAACGTCTTCGGTTATACCTTTACCCGTAAGCGCATTTTCAAGAATGAGTTCGCTTCCGATATTTGAAGTAAGGATGATAATTGTGTTTTTAAAATCCACCGTGCGGCCTTTAGAATCAGTTAAACGGCCATCGTCGAAGATTTGGAGCATTATGTTAAAAACATCAGGGTGAGCCTTTTCGATTTCATCAAAAAGCACAACAGAATAAGGTTTGCGGCGCACTTTTTCGGTTAATTGGCCGCCTTCATCATGGCCTATATACCCGGGGGGCGCACCAATCAGGCGCGAAACCGAATGTTTTTCCATATATTC
>JAVBQM010000067.1:0-2772 GCA_031549065.1 Candidatus Gastranaerophilales bacterium
AAACGCAACCGGCTTATTTTTTTGGAAAAATGCTCTTACATAACGCGTATTTTTAATATTAGGGTCATGTTTTTTTATAAACGATGTGAAAAGCGGTTTATCGTTATCATCAAAAGCTTTTATAAGTTTTTTGGAATCTAAAACAGCCAAAAAAGCTTCATTATCGTCTTCATATTCAAAATATTCTTCGACCAAAGGGTTTTGCGCTGTCGTAACCACTTTAAAAATTTCGTTGTCATACAAGTAAAAAGAAAAGTTTTTGTTACCAATAGCACTTTCTAAATAATCGGACAAACCCACCACAAAATCATTAATATCAGCTGTTTGGCTCGCTATGGTGTTCACCGTAAAAAGCTTGCTTAAGCTTGCAAAATCTTGTTCTAATTCAGCGTAATTATTTGACATGTTTCCCACAAATATAATATTCTGTTGGTATTGTAGTTGATTCGCGCGATTATTGCAATAAGGGGTTGAAATGAGCGATGTATGCAAAAATTGGTCGCAATGGCTTAATAAGACAAGGTTTTCGCACCTCAGCGAAGAGCAAAAAGTGCAAACCTTAAACTGGTTAATCGCCGTTCGTGACGTAGTTCTGGCCAAAGCCGACATTAAAGAAGGCCAAAAAATTATTGACATAGGAACAGGCACAGGGCTCTTGGGTTTTGGTGTTTTAGAGCACTTTGAAGACAAGGTGGATTTAATTTTCAGCGACAAATTTCAAGATTGCCTTGATGAATGTAAAACACTTCTAGATGATACAAAAATCAAGCATAGGGCGAGTTTTCTTTTATCCGACTGCACTGATATTAAATTGCCCGATAAAAGCGTGGACAAAGCGCTTATACGCTCCGTTTTAGTGCATGTTTTGGACAAACAGGCAGCAATTAACGAAATTTACCGCATATTAAAACCCGGCGGTGAACTTATAGGGTTTGAGCCGATTATTAACACTAACACGAAATATTGGGAATTAACCGAACCGTCACAAATCACTGATTGGGAAGAATTTAAAAACGCTGAAGACGACTTTATGAGCGCAAGCGACAATCCGATGACAAACTTTAACCAAGACACTTTAGCAAAAAACCTTGAGGATGCAGGCTTTTCAGACGGCGTGATTGACGTTGACACAGCAGTTTCAAAATATAGCGTGAATAAAGACACTATTCACAACTGGCTTGTTACGCGCCCTTCACCTGATGAACCTAACGTTTACGAACGCTTTTTAAAATATTTCCCAAATGAGCGTGTGGATAGATATTGCGCCGAACTCAAAGAGGCGCTGGACGGTAAAGAAGTTGAAATCAAAACCAACACCGTATTTATCAAGGCAATAAAATGAGAAAACAAGGGCGCAAATGCCAAGGTTGCGGCGAAATTATGCCGAATGAAACCCTTGTTAAAATAACGCGCGGAAAAGACGGCGAGGTGCGCCTCAACCCGCCTTCAAGCTTTGTTGGCCGCTCGTGTTATATTTGCAAAAATCCTGAATGTGTTAAAACCGCAATCAAGAAAAAACGCATTTCAAGGGCGCTTAAAACTTCTTATAGTGGAAATATTGCCGAAATTGAAGCAAAAATAAACCTATAGATTAATATCTCTCCCCTTCTTTTGATTGATGTTCAGTGCGCGTCCATGCGCTATTGTTTAATTAACAGGATGAAACAAACGGAGAAGGTTGAGATGAAAAAGTTTTTATTGCTTTTTGCACTTTTAGTAATAGGGTTAAACCCGGGTTTTTGCGCGGAAAATATGCTGAATTCGGTTGAATTATCACAAAGCGAAGACGGCTACGAATTGAAATTAAACACACAGGAACCTGTCGCGTTTAAAAAGAAGGTTGAATCAAACGACAATGTTTACTTCGACTTGAAAAACGTTGTGGCGCCTGATAAAATCGATACGATTTACAATAATGTTTCAGATATTAACGGCGTTGTAATCCAGCAAATCGGCAAAAATCAAATCAGAATTTATGTGAATGGGCTTGATGCTGCAAATACAAAACTTGTGACTCAAACAAATATTGAAGGCGGGGCAAAAGAATCTAAAGAAATCACTATCAACCGCCCGATGAGCGAGTACGAGCCTATTACAAACGTTGAAAGATACGCCGAAACATCAGATTGGGAAAATAACGGTTTCAATTTGAAATATTTGGCCAGTGTGGTTTTGAAAAAAATTAAAAATTCGAAAATTGATTTCACACTTTTATTCAGCATTATGCTTGTCGTAGCTTCATTAGTGGGCCTTAAAAGAGCGTTTTCAAAAGTTAAAATTGATGATGAATTCATAGGCATCAACAAAAAAGCTTTCGAAAATTTAATGGAAGGTGATGCTGTCGTTGATACACAAGATGCGCTTCTTGAAAAATTAAGCGCACAAAACAGCCAAAAGCCTGTCTCACCACCAAGAGCACCAATTAACAATTACGCTTTGAACTCTTACCAAAAAAGCCAGAATACAAACCCATATATGAACGGAATAAACAAGGGTTCAACAATCTCGCAACCACAAAGACGCATTATCGAGCCGGTTGAACCTGCAATCAAAAAGACATTTTCAACAGGTATTGAAAGTGCCGCGACTGCACCTATAAAAAAACAAGCCCCCGGCGCAACGCAAGGCAAAAATGTCGAAAATATCCAATTTTTAGAATCAATAACTAAAATTTATGAACAAAGCGGAAGAAAAGACCTTGCAAACGGGCTTAGGGCCAATATTAACAAAGCAAGGGCGAACGTTTAACAAATTCGGGCGAAAGCCCAAATC
>JAVBQM010000139.1:0-6691 GCA_031549065.1 Candidatus Gastranaerophilales bacterium
AGAGAGCTGAGTGATAAAGAGATTTCAAAATATATTGAAGAATTTCAGCCGTTTGACAAGGCCGGAGCCTATGGCATTCAAGATTTTTTGGCCCCGGAACAATTAGAGAATCCCCCGCAAGAAAGTTTTATTGATAAAATCGAAGGCAGTTACTATAATGTTATGGGCATTTGCCCCTTTGCGCTTCAAAAAATGCTTTCTAAAGTTTATAAGGGTCGTAATCCATAAGGTTCGGACTATTGTTACTGCTGTTTGTTTTGTTTTCGGACGGTTCTGCTTTTGGAATTCTAATTCTGCCTAATTTAAAGTCTTCAAACGGCTCACGTTTTTTGCCGATTTTTTCATAGTTTTCGGCAGTTAATTTATCATAACTGGTTTTTAAATTGTTTGAACCGAGCAAGAACATTATGTCAAAAGCGGCCAAAGAACGCTCTGTATCATAAAAAAGCGCCACTTTAACATCTTCCGGGCCGGCTACTACATAAAATCTGTTTTCCGTTACAAGTTTTTTGTTGTAATTATCTTTTAGGGGTGAAAACGAACCATAGTAACCTGCGGCAAGATAGCGGTTAAAGCGATAGTTTTGGTCTATAGACACGGTAACTTTACCATATCTATAGCTGTCAAACTCATAAGGGCTTTGGCCATGCATGCCGCCCATAGAGAAGAATATTCTTGAGCCCCAATTTTTGACTCTTGAATGAATGCGTGGACCAACCTTAAACAGACCGGTTGTTTCGCCGGAAGTGTAAAGTGTTGCACTGGTTTGCGCGACACCATGTATATTTAAAAATACTTCCTGCTCCTTGTTTTCAATAGAAAACAAGTTTTTTGAAAGTTCTGCTTGCCATCTTAGACGGCCCGAACCCGGCATATCGTCTTGGTGCTCTTTTGAATAGTCTGAAACATAACCCCCGCTTAACATTTGTGTGTAACTAGCACCTAAATTCGGCACCGCCCAGGTTTTCTTATGGACTAATTGTGCGCTGTAACCGGCTCTACGATAACCATGGAACCATTCATCCATATAAGCATGGCGAGAGTATTCAAGCCTTAAGTTTTTGTTAAATTCGTATTTTCCGCGGCCTACGATGTTATCACTGGCTGAGTTCCAGCCAACTTCCGCCGTATTTCTTTTCGAGCGGAATTTTGCGATACCGCCCAAGCCTATTTTATCGCTATAGGCCACAATAGGCGCAAGTTTGATTGTTGAACCATAAGGACCTTTAACCAGAAAAGCCGGGCCTGCGTATGTACCGAAATCGTTAAAACCGCCAAGTTCCATAATGTTTGTTTCAATATAACTATTTTCTTTATCGGTATAAAGTTGAATTGTGGGTGCGGTCGCAAGTTTTTTCGTTTTGTAGAAAATTTCAACATTTTTTAATGTAACGGTGTCGTGGTCTTTATCACTTTTGATAAGTATTTCCCTGGTATGAATTTTGTAAGGTTCGGCGCGTTTTCTCTTGATTTCATCTGTTGCCAGGTCTTTTTGAACAATTGTTTGGTCGTAGCGCGAGCCAAATCCTTGCGTTGTAATCATAACATCCATTTTTTTAGCAAGCTCGGCCTGTCCGTTAATTGATTCAATTTTATTTGCGTAAGCGTAGCCTTCTCTGCTTGTTACCCTGAAAATTCCGTATGTGGCAATTGGTTCATCCATTAAAACGTTTTCTTCGTTAAGATTAATCACCATGTGATTTCCCTGGATTTCCATACCGTCTTTGTAAACGGTTACTTCATCATAGAGTTTTATAATATTTGTTTCGTGGTTTAAGGTCCCTCTTTTTGCGGTTATTTTAACATTATCGGGCTTTGCGATAATAACAACATGTCCGCGGGCTTCAATTTCTTTTGTTTCATCCTGATACTCAATTTCATCCGCATCAAGCAGTAATTCACTTTTCTCTTCTTTGGGCATTTCGGCTGTTTCAATTGACGCCTTTTTTGCCATTATGCGTTCTTTTACAACTTCAACGGGGTTTTTTATTTCCATGCCATCCGTTTGCGCAGTGTTATCATCCCGAAGAGTTCGCACGCTGGATGTTTCTTGAACCTCTTTTGGTTTTTGTGTTTTTGCACTCACAGATTCAATCGCCCAAGAACTGCTGCAATTACCAAATAATATTGCTAAAATTATAAATAGTAATTTTGCGCTTTTTTCCGTAATGGTTCGCATTAATAATATTCTATCTTAAAAACTATTTTTTAGTACACATGTATTTAGGTGATAAATACTAGCCCGGAACATAACCGAGCGGGTTTACCGTAGAACCGTTCACGCGGACTTCAAAGTGCAGGTGAGGGCCGGTTGAATAGCCGGTTGAGCCGACTTTGCCGATAATCTGACTTTTTGAAACAGACTCTCCTTGTGAAACACCAATAACAGATAAGTGGGCGTAAAGTGTTGTGGTGGCTCGCCCGTTGACTACTCCGTGGTCGACAATTATGGCTTTTCCATAGCCGCCATACCAGCCGGCAAAAATTACCCTACCACTGTTCGAAGCCCTAACACCTGTGCCCATTGGGGCGCCTATATCTATGCCGGAGTGAAATATCGGTCTTTTAAATATTGGGTGTATGCGGGTTCCGTAATAAGATGTAATACCGCCATAAACCGGTCTTACAAAACCGCCCGTGACAAGCGGTACGGAAGAAGTGCCTCCTCCGGTGCTTTTGTTAATAAGTGCCGCAAGTTCATTGCTTTGACGCGCCAACTCACGTTCGGAACGCTCCCAGGTTACTATATCTGTTTGTAATTTTTCAATTAATTTTTCGTTTTCGCCAATTGCAACTTGAATATTCTTTTGTTCTCTCTTCATGACGCCTTCGCTGTCTTTAAGACTGCGCTTTTGTTCTTCAATACGCAATTTTAATTCAAGTATGTTGCGCGCTTTTTGTTGAGTTAATTTGATATTTTTCTTATCATTCCTCATTGCAATATTTTCATAATAGAGCCTGTCGAGGAAATGGTTGATATCCTTTGCATTCAACAAAAATTCCACATAATTCTTACGCTGAATTTTGTAGATTTGCACAATTCTTTTATTGGTAGCTTCTTTTAGGTCTTTATATCCCCTGAGAACGTCATCAAGCTCGTTTTCAAGACTGACCACTTTTTTTGTAGCATTTGTGTACCTCTCTTGTACATCGCTTAGATTCTGTTCGGTACGTTCGAGCCTTTGCTGGTTTGAGTAAAGCTTATTTGTTTCGATTTTTTCAAGAAGTTTTAACCTAACAGTCCTTTTCTTTGCCTCGGCCCTTCTGGCATTAATTTGACTAAGGCTTTGTTCCGGCGCAGCAAAACAAGCGCTTGTGAACATGCACAAAATTAATATAAGAGTTGTCAGCCAAGCTTTTTTCAATTAAAACCCCCGTTTATTTCATAAAAAGGGGCAGCATACCCAATCCTACCATCCAGCTTATAACCGCGATGGCTATGAAAAAAACTATAACTTTTTGGTGCTTTCTAAAGAATTCCATACATACATTTTACCCCAGCCAAAAACTAAAGGCAAACCTTTTACAACAGCAATTGCCTTTTGCACCCCTCGTCCCTTGTGTCAATCTTGCCGTCAAAGTCGTTATCTATACCATCAAAGCAGGAATTACCGGACTCTAAACTTTCTGTGCGGGGTACTTCTTTTAAATATTTATCATCAATCGAACTATAAAGTTTCATAAAATGTTCGCGATATTTTTGTGCTACCACAGGGTTTGCAATAACAAGCAAATTCTCGTCGTTCTTTTCAACCGCACTTTTTGAAAAATTTGCGCTGCCGACAATAAGGACTTTTGAATCGATAACAATATTTTTCTCATGGTTTTTGCCGCCCCAATTTTCAATTTTCACAGGAATTTTTTCATTTCGTAAATCCTCGTGTTTGTTTGATTTGTTGGCCGCTGCAGTGGCATCAACGATAATTTTAATTTTCACCCCGCGTTTTTGTGCGGCGATTAAATCTTCAACCATGTCTTTTCGTGTTAAGAAAAATGCGCTCACAAAAATTTCATTTTTTGCATTTTCAATTTGCGGCTTAATCGCATTCTCATAAACATTGCCCTTCGGGGAAAAATAAAGTGAAATCGCTGCGTCATTGGTTTGCGGTGCAGGTGATTTTTTCTTTTGAAATTTGCCCGCAAACATTTGCTCCAATTCATCCTTATATGCTGTTGCTATTGTTGTCGAATTAATAATAACTGCAGTGTTTGAATTATAGCCGCCCGAGCCGGTTTCAGAGATATTCATTGTGCCTGTGAAAACTTTTTTATTATCAAAAATAAAGAACTTATTATGCATCAAAGCGCTGTTGCTATCGACAGGGAGCGAAAATTCTTTTGCGTATTTCTCGCTGCCGCCATAGGCAAATTTACCCTTGCTGTCGGTGTCAACTACGCCATAGACCTTAACCCCGCGTGCTTTTGCCCTTTTGAGCGCTTCAAAAATTTCATCCTGTTTTTCAAAACCGTAAACCGCGAAGCCGATTTCTTTTTGAGCCTCGTTAATATTTTTCAAAAGCGCCTGACAAGCATTTGTGCGGCAACGGTTTGAAGGTGCGAAATATTTTAGCGGGTTAATAAGAAAAAGTTCAATTTGGCCCGAACGAAGGTTGGGCTCAGGGCTTTCGATAATAACAGGGTGCAGAGCTAAATCTCTTTCGAAATCACGTTTAAGATAACATTCGCGGCATTTTTTAAAACCTTTTGTAATTTTTCCAAAAGGTAAAAGCGCGGGGTTTTTAATTTTCAAAGTCTTCGGGCAATCAATTTCATGGTAAATTTTGTTTTCTTTGTCGACCACCATAATTTCTTGCTTCATAAGGGTTTTCAGGTTTTCATTTACGCGCTCTGTATTATAATAGCTGTCTGAAACCCCGAAGCCATTTTCAAGTAAAATGCGCGAATAATCTTTGTCGTTCAAGGAAATTCTTACATAAGGCAGGGAGGACTTTTCAATTGAAACAAAATTTCCCTCAAGTTCGTTGCGCGAAAATTCCTTGGCGCCATAGCCAAGCGAGATTATCTCAACTATATTCAGACCAAGTTTTTTGGCGCTTTCACTTGCGCTTTGCGAATACTTAATTGGAAAAGCGTAAGCGCCATCAAGGCGAAAGAGTTCGTCTTCGTCTTCGCGCTCATTGCCGTTCAAATCAATATAAAATTTGTCGCCCTCAACAACCCTTAAAACCTTAAAAGTTTCCTTGGGCACAACTTTAAAGACAACTTTGCAGACCGCAAAAGTGCCCAGAATAGCTGCGATAAGTGAAATTACAAGTAAATTTTTAGTATTTTCGCTCATACACTTTGATTAAGTGCCAGCCGAATTGCGTTTGGACAGGTTCAGACACTTTACCTTCAGGAAGGTCAAAAGCAGCGTCTTCAAATGGTTTTACCATTTGTCCTTTTGAGAAAAAGCCCAAGTCGCCCCCGCTTTTACCCGAAGGGCAAGATGAATATTTCTTTGCAAGTTCTTCAAAACTTTCTCCGCTGTCAACTTTCTTTTTCAATTCTTCCGCGAGCGCTTTATTATCTACCAAGATATGCGCTGCGTGTACCTGTTTAGGGCTTTTTGTTTCCATAAATCCTCCGCTTCTTGCTATTGCTTCACTTAATTTTTCCGTTGGTCTTTCATCCCCGCCGCCACAAGCAGTTGCGCATTGTATTGCAAAAACAAGAGCCAGTAAGGTTAATAATATTTTCTTCATTTTTTATTCTCCTGAGATATATTTTGAAATTATAACATACACTAAAACGGCAAAAAATTCCTTTCACCACCTTTCTAAAAAAAGAAAGGAATTCTTGTGAGAATAGCCCCGATAAATATTGCGGTCAATCCGCTTTTTGGCACCGCGAGCACTAACCCCGAACGCACGGCGCGTCCGACTTTGAGGGAACTTGGCCGCGATATGTTTGTGCGCTCGCCAAAAACAATACATATGCCCAAAGATTTTGGCGGACGCAAACTTACAATTAAGGATTACAAAGAGGTAAGAAGGGTAGATATTCCGGAAATTTTAAACAGAAACCCTGAAGCTCTTCAGGCGGCCAACGAAAATGTTCCAATGGGAATAGGTTTGAAAAAAAATCTGGATAAGAAATACGGCAAAAATAACTACGTGTTTGTTTCGATAGGCCGCTCGCCTGCTTCTATCGGCAGAGTTTTAGAATTTTCCGGTGTCGAGGTAAAATATGTTCCCGCTTCGGCTTTAAACAGTAGTTGTTGCTACAGCCCTTCAGAGATGGCCGGCTATTTTAACTTTGTGCTTTCAAAACAAGAGCTGACAAAAGAAAAGGCTGAAGAAAATTTTAAAAGTAGCGGCAAAAAAGTTCTGGTTTTCGATTATACGGTAAGCGGCAAAAGCTTAAAAAAAGCCAAAGAAGTTATGCGCCGTTTGGGTTACGAATCAGAGTTTACTGATTTTTTGAGTTTGAACTCTGAATTAGCAAACGCACCGCCCAAATTTAATATGGGTGAAGCCGCAGAAAACTATAACTATAGAGTGTGCAGGCAAGCGTATAAGCAATTCAGCGGTATAACTTGCGCAGATATGAAAAGCTACGATTTTGCGCATAATAAAGACCGCGACGATTTATACTTGGAAGATTTGAGATATCTTGCAATAAAAAATATACCAGACGAAAAACCTGCTTATTATAATATGGCCGTTATGCATTTGTTACAAAAAGCCGG
>JAVBQM010000049.1:0-15693 GCA_031549065.1 Candidatus Gastranaerophilales bacterium
TGGTTTCTTTTTTGCAAGTAAGAATTGCATTAGAGGTTTCGATTACAACAATATTTTCAATGCCAACGCCCGCAATAAGTCTGTTTGAAGAGTAGAAAAGCGAATTTTCACAATCTTGCATGTGCACATTTCCGATTTTTACATTTCCGCTTTTATCTTTTTCGTTGATTTCATAAATTGCTTCCCAGTGCCCAAGGTCGTTCCAGTCGCTTTTTATAGGCACAAGGGCGATATTTTTAGCCTTTTCCATAACGGCGTAATCAATCGAAATTGAAGGCATTTTTTCAAACGTAATATAGTCAATTTGCTCGTTTTTATTGAAATCAAACTCTTGCGTAAGGTCATAAATTTCTTTTGCGTATTGTTTTAGTGCATCCATAAACACACTCGCTTTGAACATAAAAATTCCGGCGTTCCAATAATAGCCGCCCTCTTTAAGATATTTTTCCGCAGTCTTTAGGTCGGGTTTTTCCTTGAATTTATCAACATTTAACCCGGGCGCGTTTTTCATTGGAAGGGTTTTAATGTAACCGTATCCTGTGTTTGGAGATGTCGGTTCAACCCCGAAAGTTACAATGTAACCCAGTTTTGCAAGTTTTTCACCTTCTAAAACAGTTTCCTTGAAAGCTTTTGTGTCTTTAATTAAATGGTCCGAAGGCACCACTAAAACCACATCATCGCTGCCTTTATCAAGCAAATATTTCATGCTCACGGCAATCGCAGGGGCAGTATTTTTAGCGGCAGGTTCAGAAAGCACCTTGGCATCTTTGAAAATCGCACCCAATTGCGTTTTAACATCACCCGCGTGTTTTGTGTTTGTAATTGAAATGATATTTTCATAAGGCATTATTTCATTCAACCTTAAAAAAGTGCTCTCAAGCAAACTGTGCTTAGAGTTTAATTTTAAAAGCTGTTTCGGGTAAAGTTCGCGCGACAACGGCCAAAGCCTTGAACCAGAACCTCCCGCTAAAATAATTCCGTACATAAAATCCCTCAGATTAACTACTGTCTAATTACTTAAATAATATCAGAAAGTTTAATCCAGGTAAAACACCGTAACAATTTTGTGGCTTTCTTCGGCATACTCAAGCGCTTTGTGAAGTGTAGATGAAGTGTGAGAAAGGAAACAAATTAATTGCTGACAATCATCAACAATTTCACGGTTACAAATGCGCGAAGCGTCCGCAAGTGTCATCATAGCACGGTCGGGGTGTTCGACGATGTGGGTAATTCCTATAAGTTGGTCTTGAACATCACTCGGTTGCTGACCGATTGTTTGAGGCAAAATTACAGTTAGTTTATCGGGGTTTGCTTTCATAGCACCCCTTATGGCAGCAGCGTTTGTGCCTTGTGAGCCGCCGGATGTGATTATAGTGTTGCCTTGTTTAACAAGCGATGTCGCAAGCGTTTCAATAATTTGCTGGTGCGTAATTGTTAAATTTCTGCTTCCGATAATTGCGATTTTTTTCGCACTTTGCCTGATTGTTGCTAATTCCTGGGCAAGTTCGTCAACTCCGTTGCCGTCATCGTCTGAAACTGTGTCCAGATCGTCAAGGGGTACTTGAATCGAAATCTTATCGCTGTTTTCGCTCATTTATTATTCCTATCTTTTGGCCAATCAAAGTTTCTACATACTACCATTTTTTTGGGAATTTGTAAAATTTTTATGTAATAATTGAGACATGGAGGAATTCTTAAAAGGTTTAAACCCTGAACAGCTCGAAGCGGTTAGAGAGAAAAGCGGAACAATCTTGGTGCTTGCCGGCGCAGGAAGCGGCAAGACAAAGGTCTTAACTTCGCGCATTGCGAACCTTGTTAAAGAGGGCGCTAACCCTTTTGAAATAATGGCCGTGACCTTTACAAATAAAGCCGCCAAGGAAATGCAAAGCCGTTTGGGCACCTATCTTGGTGAAAATACCGTGAAACGGATGTGGGTTGGTACTTTCCACAATATTTGCGGGCGAATTTTGCGCGCCCATTTGGCCGATTATCAAACAAAAGACGGTCGAAAATGGGATAATAACTACGTAATTTATGATGACACGGACACTAAAACTATCCTCAAAAATGCAATAAAGAAGTTGAATTTGGATGAGAAGGTTTATGAATTAAAACTTGTTCGGGCTGTTATTTCAAATGCAAAAAATAAAATGCAAGATGCGCATGCTTTTGCCAGCAGCGCGCGCGATTATAAAACCGAAAAGATTTCTGAAATTTATTACGAATATGAAAAGCAGCTGGCGATTAATAATGCCATTGATTTTGATGACATGTTGATGCTTGCGGTGAATTTACTTGAAACCAATGATGATGTCAGAAAAATTTATGCCGAAAGGTTTAGGCATATTTTGGCAGATGAGTTTCAAGATACGAACAAGGCGCAATATAAATTTGTTCGTATGTTATTTGACGATAAAAAAGCACTTGAACCCGGCACGAGCCTTCTTGCAGTGGGCGATGTTGACCAATCGATTTACTCTTGGCGTGGCGCCGATTTTAAAATTATTCTTGGGTTTCAGAGGGATTATCCTAAAACAAAGCTCATAAAGTTGGAACAAAATTATCGTTCTACAAAAAACATTCTTGATGCTGCAAACGCAGTTATAGAGAATAATAATGATAGAATCGATAAAGTTTTATATTCCCAAAAAGGGGCAGGCGAAAAAATCTGCGTTTTTGAAGCGGCAAGCGATTTGAACGAAGCGGGCTATGTGGCAAAAATGGCAAAAGAGTGCGCCAATCTTGATGATGTTGCGGTTTTGTACCGCACAAACGCGCAATCAAGAAGCATTGAAGAAGCTTTAATGACAAACGCGATTCCTTATAAAATCGTTGGAGGGTTAAAATTCTATGATCGTAAGGAAATTAAGGACATTATCGCTTATTTAAAACTTATTTATAATCAAAACGACGCGCAAAGTTTAAAGCGAGTTATTAACGTTCCCAAGCGTGCTTTGGGCGAAACAACGATGAAAAAAATCGCCGAAATTGCTGATGAATATGATATGTCGATGTTCGAGGTGATTTTAAACATCGAAGATTACGAAAATTTTACAGCCAAAGTAAAAATGGCGTTGACTCAATTTGCAAATATGATAAGAGAATTTGCTCGAATTTCCACCGCCACGCTTCTTAGCGAACTTGTGGCGCTTGTGTTAGAGCAAAGCGGGTATTTAAGCGAACTTCGTGCGGAAGATACGGTAGAAAACCAGAGCCGGCTTGAAAACTTACAAGAATTTATTAACGTTGTGCGCGAATTTGAACTCGATGATTTTAACCTTGAAGAAGCGAATGAAACAGGCTTGCTGGGGGCATTTTTGAGCCAGGTTGCCCTTGTAAGTGATATAGACAGTCTCAAAGAAGAGGGCGAACCTTCTGTAACCCTTATGACGCTTCACTCTGCAAAGGGTTTAGAATTTCCGACAGTATTCCTTTCGGGGCTGGAGGAAGGAATCTTCCCCCATTCGCGTGCAATTTCATACACTGCAAAAAGCGATGACTTAGAAGAAGAACGCCGCTTGATGTACGTTGGAATTACGCGTGCCAAAGATGTTCTGCACTTAACATACGCTAAACAGCGACGCGTTTGGGGTGATATCAAGATGTTTCCGCCCTCAAGGTTTATCGAAGAAATTCCCAAAAATCTTCTTGAAGAAAAACTTGAAGAAGGCTTTTCTTCTGCCCCTGTTTCAGGCATAAGAAAAGTGCTGGAAAGTCGCACGGATAAAACATTCACACCAAAAGAATCGCAAGCAAAGCCCACAAATTCACTCGCTTCGAGTTTACAGCGGATTAAATCAGCTACAACCATTCAAAAACCGCTTCCCACAGCAAAACAAACGTCGCAACAAACGCAAAGACCTGCGCCGCAACCTAAAGCACAACCCAGAGAATCGGTCGCAGATATTATTGCCAGATGCAAAGAACAAGCTAAATCACCGCTTGCTCCGACTCCAAAAATCGGCCATCTGAACATTTCAACGCGTGTGTTCCACCCTCAATTCGGCATAGGCCACATTATGGAAGTTGTTAAAAATTCTCGCGAACAACCAACAGAATACGTTGTCGAATTTGCTAAACATGGCACAAAAAGAATCGATTTTGCACTGAACAATTTGAAGGTTTTTTAGAGTTACTGACCGACTTTTTTAAATATACTTATGGCGCTTGAAGATAACTTTATCGCGCTTTGGTTTACACCGTCGGAGTTGATTTCTTTTTTGTTAACAAAATTTCCGCTTCCTGCGAATTTTTCGTCATCGTTGCTTATTATTTCAACCCATTTGCCCTGAGGGAAAAGAATTTTGTATTCAGGGAAACTGTCAGGTGAGAAGTTTTTAATTGCAAAAATTTCATTGCGCTTTCCTTGGCTGTCTGCCGAATGCGTTGCGTGAACCAAAGAATTTTCATCAACAAAAGTGTTTACAATATAGCCGTCTTGAAGTGCAGGGTTTTCGCTAACAACTTTGTTGAGCGCTGCGCTGTAGCTTTCAACTTTTTGCATAGTTGAGAGAGCTTCTGTTGCATATTTTATTCTGCCCGGCTTGCTGTCAACATATGCTGAGTCCATACTTGTATCATAACCTTTTGTTGCAGTTGAAGCGCGCCTTGCTGCTTTTATTTGTTCTTCGGAATCGTATAAAATAGAAGTAAAGTCTCTGAAGAATTTGAAGTAATTCAAGCTGCCTTTTTCATAACCCTGGAAGAACATTTTGGGTCCGGGTGCGCTGTATACTTCGCCCATGCCAAATTTTACTCTTTCTACGCCCCATTTATAAGCCTTTTCGACTTCTTCGTCAGAAATTTGCCTTGTTATTTTTAAGTTTTCAACAGCTTTCTTCCAGGCGTCTTTACCCATTTTATTGGCTTGGCCTGTTGCCCAAAGTTCCAAGAGTGCTTGTCCAACCATTGCGGCTCTTTGTCCGCGTTCTTTTTCGTCTCTGCCGTGTACATTATAGAAAAGACCCATTTTTCTGGTTGCGTCTTTTGAAACGCCGCTTGTGCCGTCCAAGTTACCTTGTTCATCGTGGCTTATGGGGAATCTTACTCTGGATTTAGAGCCCCTTAGCGCGCCGTCGTAGTAGTTTATGTTGAAATTGTTTGATAAATCAATACCCTTTTTTAAGTGGCTGTATTGAACAAAATCCCATTCGCTGTCAAAACCAACATCGGGAAGCGAATCTATCCCTTGGCCGCTTTCAATTCTTCCAACTTGGGCGTCAATTTTTGCTAAATCGGCTTCGTGTGAACCTTCAGATCTTAACGGCTTTGTAATTTTGCCTCTGTTTCCTTCGCCGTCTTCTGCGATTGTAAACACATGCGGGAAGTGTTCGTGCATTTCAATATTTATTTGTTTCAGTGTGAAATCTGACCCCATATACTGAGGTTTTGTCATATCAAAGCGTATGCCGTCAACGTGATATTCATCTGCCCAGTGGAGCGCAGCGTTTGACATCCAGTCCCTTACATATCTGTTGCCGGGGCCTTCATAGTTAATTTTTGAACCGAAATCGTTGTCACCGGCTTCATAAGGTCCGGCTTTTCTTAATGTGTCGCCATCGGGGCCCACGTGGTTTGGAACCATATCCATAATAACGTTCAATTTTAATTGGTGGGCATAATCGATAAGTTCTTTGAGTTCATCACTCGTTCCTAATCTTTCATTTATTGCGAGTTTATCAACACCGTCATAACCCCATTGCGCGGAATAACAGTTTTCAACAGGCATTATTTCAATTGCGTTTGCAAGGTTTTTGTCGGCGATTTCTTTTAGAGCTTTTTTTGCAGCTTTAAATGTGCCCTCTTCGGTGAGGGTAGGGATGTTAACTTCCATTATTCTTAAGGCACCTATGGGCTGCAATCCGTTTTGTTTTGGAAGACGCGAAACCAGGGCCTTGTCTTTTCCGGCCATCCAGTCGGCATCGCCCCACTTATGAGATTTAGGGTCATGGATTGTTGACCAGCTTGTAACTTGTTTTTGCTCTGTTGAATAAGGGTCTTTTACCGATTCAATAACATTATCTTTGTCGACAACAATAAAACGGTAAAACTGTCCGGCTTTCAGACCTTTAACATTCCATTTTTGGTGGAATGTTCCGCCAATGTCTCGCATTTTTTCAAGTTCGATAACTTCAGATCTACCGTCAATTGAGGAGATTCCGGTTACTTCTTGAGAAGTATCGTCCGGGGCATGCTCTCCGCGTTCAACCTTCATGCCTCTTTCCCAAATTTTGCTTTCTGCAGCATCACTTTTCTTTGGATTCTTTAATATTTCAACATAAACTTTTTTCGCATCTTCGAATGTATAAAACTTGAAATTTACCGTGCCGTCGGGGTTTAGCGTTGTACCCCAGCTTTTGTGTTCTTCCCAGCTTCTGCCAAATGCAACTTGGTTACGGTGCGCGTTTAATGGTGTTGATGTGTAGGTGTTTGGTGCTCTCGTGGGCGCTTTTTCCTGTGCCGCAACCTTTGGCACAACGAAATTCGCAGCAATATTAGCACTGTTAACCGGTAAAATTTTCATACAACACCTTTTCCTAAAAGTCCTCTTTAACAAGTATACTGAAAAAAAAATATTTACCCATGCTCATCATTTAAAGGCAAACTTTAACATATTGTTACAAAAATTTAGGAAAAACACGCGGTTTTAGTAATATAATGAAAGCAGGAGGAAATGGTGATACAAAGGGAAGAAAAAATTGCAATTTACCCCGGCAGCTTTGACCCAATAACCAAAGGACATTTGGACGTTTTAATGCGTGCTTCCAAAATGTTTGATAAGGTTATTATTGCCGTTTTAAATAATATTGAAAAAACTTCTTTTATATCGACTCAAGACAGGGTATTGTTGATTGAAAATTCAATCAGGGAATATAATGAAACTCAGGGCGTAGTGCTTGAAAATGTTGAAGTTGATAGCTTTGAAGGGTTGACCGTTAATTATGCCAGAAAACGGAGTGCACATTTTTTGATTCGCGGGCTCCGCGCGGTGAGCGACTTTGAATATGAAATGCAAATGTCGCAAACAAATTCGGCCATTGCGCCTGATATAGGCACAGTTTTTTTAACTACAAGGCCTAAATACAACTTTATTTCTTCACATGTCGTAAAGGAACTCTCCGAATTTGGACAAGATGTTTCTAAATTTGTTCCGAATTGTGTGGTAGAATATTTGAAAAGCAAAAATTTAGTGAAAGGGTGAGGAATAGATGTCACAATCTTGCGGAAAAATTTATGAATTAGTGAGTGAGTTGGAACACTTATGCGAGGAAAGTATTCCAATTATACCCGGACACTTTGTTGTTCTTAAGCAAAAAGAACTTGCGGGAATTGTAAGAAGTTTTCCGGATGCAATCGGCCGCGACATTGACGATGCGCGCGTTATTTTAAGAAAAAAAGATGAAATTATGCAAGAAGCCAGAATGAAGGCAGACCGGGTTGTTGCCGAAGCCGAGAGCGATCGTCACAGAATTTTAAGCGAATCGAGCATTTTAAGAGATATTGAAGAAAAAGCTCAAAAATTCAGACAGGAAGTTTTGGACGAGTGTCAGGAAATTAAAATGAAGGCTTTTAACGAAGCGGAAGATGTTCGCCTCAAAGCCAGCGAAGAAGCCATTAAAATTAAAGAAGGCGCCCAGGAATATGCTCGTTCGATTCTTACAAAGCTTGAAGGTGATCTAAACCAGCTTTACCAGGTTGTTATGAACGGCCAGCAATATCTTATGGATATGAAAGCTGACGATGAATATAATCAAAGAATGGCCGGCAAATAAAAGGCGCAAGTCGTTGCCCCGCCTCATTTATTAATTTTTGTTACATTTGTAGAAGTATTTTGAAATTAATGTTTGAAAAAATACTTTATATACGTATATGTGTGTGTAGAAGTTTTGTGTTCAAGATTTCTTTCTGTTATCAACCTGTAATTGTGCTTAATTACAGTCGGGCGTGGGTTTCTACGCCTTTTTTATTACACGCGTAGTTCTTTAAGAGCGAACTAACTTCTCCACTTCCTCAACTTGAGCTAAAAGCGACGGGTTTGTTTTTAGTGCTTTTTTGACTTTTTCCCAACAATAAAGAATTGTGGTGTGGTTTTTCTTAAAATCCTTAGCAAGTGTTGGGAAAGAAAGTTCTGTAATTTCGCGCGATAAATAAATCGCAACCTGGCGAGCGTTTGAAATTTCTTTTGAGCGCCCGGCCCCGATTATTTCTTTCGGCTCTATTCCAAAATATTTTGCACTAACTTCAATTATATCTTTAGGGGTTATTTTTTTGCGCGTTAGAGCGCAGCCTAAAATTTCTTTGACTTTTTCGACGGTCAATGCCTCACCTTTGATTGACGCCCAGGCGCTCACGCGGTTATAGGCGCCTTCTAATTCGCGGACGTTTTTATCATAAACCGAAGCTAAAAACTCTGAAATCTCGCGGTTTATTTCGTACCCGCTTCTTGTGGCATGTTTTTCTATAATTGCCACACGGGTTTCATAATCAGGTACAGTAATATCGACGCTTAAACCCCACTCATAGCGGCTTTTAAGGCGCTCGGGAGTTTGGGCAAACGCGCTGATTGGCCTATCAGATGCGAAAACAATTTGTTTGCCCGCGTGAAAAAGCGTGTCGAAAGTGTTAAAAATTTCTTCTTCTGTTCGCTTCTTGCCTTCAATAAACTGAATATCATCAATTAACAAAACATCAACATTGCGGTACATTTCGCGAAATTTTTTCATACGCATGTTCGTATCGCCGCCCATTTTAAGACAATCGATAAGCTGGTTCATAAATTCTTCGGCTTTTGTGTATTTTATCTTAAGATTCGAAAAATTTGTCATAATGTAATGCCCGATTGCTTGCATCAAGTGGGTTTTACCTATGCCGACAGAGCCGTAAATAAAAAGCGGGTTATATTTTTGCCCGGGTGCTTCTGCTACAGCGCGCGCGGCAGTATAGGCAAAGTTTGAATTTTCACCGACAACAAAATTGTCGAATGTATATTTCAAATTTAGCCCGCAAAAAGAGTGCATCTGTTTTAATTGCTCAATTTGCTTTTCCATTAAAACAGCCTGTTCACTTTTTTCAACTTTTTCGCGCTTTTTAGGCTTTTTAACGTCTGATGCCTCAAAAACAAGCTCGATTTTATGTCTTACTCCGCTCACTTCAAAAATAGCGTCAGAAATGTCCTGAAGATATTTTTTTTGTAAAACCTGAATACCGAAAGCCTGATCGGAAGCAAGCACTAAAATACCTTCTTCGGTTGGTTTATCAAGCGGTTGGGTCGGTTTTAAAGACAACATCCAAGGATTAAAAGTTGTTGGCGCAACTTTTTTCTCTAAAATGCCCAAAACTTTTTCCCACAAAACTTCCCCAGTCTTGTCAGACTTTTTGTCAACCATTCCTGTAACCATTTAAAAATAATACTATACTCAAAAGGCATGGTCAATAAAAGGGCTACGCCACTTTATTATAATTTTTTGTGAAGTTTCTGGTAGAATATATCAAGAGGAGTTCAAATATGAAAATAAAAAATATAATTCTAACATTGCTTTTTGCGTTTTTCTTGGTGTTGTCGGCGCAAGCACACCCGAGCGAGTACACTATACACAAGTTTCCCAACGGCCAAACGCTGATTGTGAAACAGGTTTCGCAAAACCCCATTGTGACGGTTGACACTTGGATTAAAACGGGTTCCGTGAACGAAGCCGATGCAAATTCAGGCGTAGCGCACTTTTTAGAGCATCTTTTCTTTAAAGGTACATCAAAATATGCTCCGGGTGAGTTCGATACGATTTTAGAATCTAAGGGTGCCGTTACAAACGCGGCAACCAGTAAGGATTATACCCATTATTACATCACCCTTCCTTCAAATGATTTTGATCTTGCGCTATCGCTCCATGCCGATATGCTTTTAAACCCTCTTATACCAAGAAAAGAACTTGAAAAAGAACGCCTTGTTGTGCTTGAAGAAATTGCCCGCGGGCTTGATAATCCGCAAGTAACACTATCAAATAATCTTTTTAAGCTTTTATACGGTGGAAACAACCACCCTTATTCTCGTCCTGTAATCGGTTCTCCAAAGGTGATTGAATCTATTACGCGCGATGAAATTTTGGAATTTTACAAAAAATGGTATACGCCGGAAAACATGTATACCGTGATTGTAGGCAATGTTAACCCTTCTGATGCGGTTAAAAAGTTTGAGACAGAATTTGCTGCGGATAAGAAAATAGAAAAACATGCCGCTGCGCCAAAATATCCTAAAATTTTACCAATCGCAAAACCTGCGTATATTTCATCTGCCAGAGATGTTAAAAGCACCTATATGATGATGGTATTTAAAACCAAAAAATTTGGCGATGATAAAGATTTATATGTGCTCGATGTTTTGAGCGCGATTTTGGGCGAGGGCAAAAGTTCGCGTTTGAACCAAACTCTTAAAGAAGAAAAACATCTTGTAAATTCAATAGGGTCAAGTTCTTCAGCGCTTATGCAAGACGGCATTTTTGCAATCAGTGCCAATTTTGAGCCGCAAAACTTTGAAAAAGTTAAACAGGGCATTTATGAAATCATCGACAAAATTAAAAATGGCGAAATCACAGAAGCCGATATACAAAAAGCCAAAAATATGATTGAAACCTCAACTTATTACGAGCGTGAATCAATCACAAATATTTCAAATGAAATCGGTTACAGCGCTCTGTTTACCGGCGATACTGACTTTTATGACAACTATCTTGATAATGTTAAAAAAGTCAAAAGAAAAGAGGTTATAAAAGCTGCAAAGAAATATCTGAACACAAACCATGTGGCTGTTTCAACTGTTGTGCCAAAAGGAGCGGCCGAGAACCAGAACGAAAAACCGATTTCAAATATCAGCAAAGAAACCGGCGGTGCGGCTGAGATTAATAATATAAACAATGCCAAAATTCTTGACCAAAACCTTAAAACAACAAAGTATTTGCTCGAAAACGGCGTAACACTTATTGTTGAAAGGGCTAAACACAACTCAATAATTGCTATAAGTATAGCGAATACAACCGGTAACCATATTGAAAAAATTCCCGGAACCCTGAATATTGCTGCCGCGCTGGCAAAAGAAGGCACAAAAAAATACTCGAGCAAGGAATTATCACAAATTCTTGACGAGAAAGGCATTAGCCTTGGTTTAAGTGCAGGCAATGATAGCTTTTCAATAACTATGCAAACAACAAAAAATGAACTTGAAAACGCTTTATCTATCTTGAATGAAGTCGCAAATTATCCGACTTTTCCTGAAGACGAGCTTGAAAAGGTAAAAAACTTAAAACTTGCGAATATCAAAAATCTTGAAGATAACCCGATGTCTTACACAATTGACACCTACAAGGCAATTGCTTTTGCAGGTAGTGTTTATGGCAATAATGCGCAAGTTTTGAAGAAAAATATTCCGTCAATCACAACAGAGGAAATCAGGGAATATTACAAAAAAAGTCTCGAGCCGCAAAACCTCGTTATCACTGTTGTCGGTAATGTTGAACCGGAACAGATGATAAGTGAATTTACGAAAATGTTTAAAAATACGGGCGAAAAAAAGGCCAAAGTTGAAGACTATGAAGTTAAAAACTTCATCCCGAAGAAAAATATTGAAAAAGTTTTGACTAAAGCGGATAACCAGACAGCATGGCTTTTGCTTGGGTATAAGACCACCGATGTTTTTGATGAGAAAGATAGCACCACTCTTAAAATTATAAATGCAATTATGGGCGAAGGAATGAGTTCGCGCCTGTTTAAAAATTTGCGCGATGCAGAGGGTTTGGCTTATCAGATAGGAACAACGAGCATACAAGGTGCGCTTGACGGTACGTTTATTGCCTACATCGGAACGAACGAAAAAAACCTTGCAAATGCCAAAAAGGGTATTCTGAATGAGTTTGCGACTCTTCAAAACGAGTTTGTGCCTATAGCCGAATTAAACCGTGCAAAAGATAAGG
Organism: Candidatus Gastranaerophilales bacterium; assembly: GCA_031549065.1. GTDB lineage: Bacteria > Cyanobacteriota > Vampirovibrionia > Gastranaerophilales > Gastranaerophilaceae > JAVBQM01. Next base: position 11,961 of record JAVBQM010000049.1, read on the forward strand.
TTTTAGGTAATTTGATTGTGTCCCTTGAAACGAATATGGATAATGCACAATTGCAAACGTCCAATGCTGTTTTGGGCCGCAACATTGACTATCTTGAGCAATATAAAAAGCAAATTAAAGATGTTACTCAAAGCGACATTATAAGTGTTGCGAATAAGTATTTTTCAAAACCTTATATAGTAACTATTTTGAAGGGGAACCAGCAGGCGAAGTAAATTTTTCTAAGTCTCTGTTCCAATCATCCAGGACCTTTATTGCTCCCTGTATTTTTTCGCTGCTCTTTTTTTGTATTTTATCGGTACCGTCTAAAATCTCATCAATCGGGCTGAAATCCGGGTCTTGGGAGAATGCTCTCAGTAATCCCAGATTTTCCTCCGTGGCAACTTTATTTGCCCCGCTTAAAAGGCCTTGGAGCGCATCATTCATAATATCAAAAGACTTGAAAAATTCTTTTATTCTGACAGGATTTTGGGCAATTATCCCGTCGAAATCACCTTCTGATTCGGGCGGCATAATTTCAATTGATTTTGAGCCGATAATTCCGGTGAATGCAATCGTTGCTTTGGAGCCATTTGGAATCTTAACTCCTTTTTTAGTTACTACAATTTGAACTATAATATCCTCGTTCTTAAGGTTTAAATTGCGTACATGCCCGATAACAACGCCCATCAGCCTTACGGGCGAGCCTTTTATGATGCCGTCGATATCTGTGAATTGCAGGTTGTAGGTATTTTTATAAACTACAAGATAATAATGTAATCCGAAAGCGAAGATGAGTGTCGCAATAGTCAAAATAACCCAGATTGCAATTTCTATAATATAGCGTTTGTGTTCGGGTTTGATTTTAATTTTCAAAATTCAACCCCTTCCCTTGCTCTAACGCCTATATCCCAATAGTGTTTTACAGGTTTAATTTCCGAAACAAGGTGCGCTATTTCAATAATTTTCTTGTTTGCGTTTCTGCCTGTGATTACGACCTCAACTTGTTCCGGCTTGTTTTTTAAAACATCAAGCATATCATCAAGATCAATTAACCCTAAATCAATTGCAATACTGGCCTCATCAAGCACCACAAGGTCATATTCGGAATTTAAAATAGCTTTTTTTGCAATTTGCCAGCCTTTTTGAACTTCAACTTTGTCTTCTTCGGTTACGTTGTTTTTATAAACAATCCTGTTTAAACCCGCGTTTACAACTTTGAACTTATTTTTAATTTCCTTGCTTAGGTCTGTAAATGAGTGTATTTCGCCATAATCTTGTCCGCCTTTTGTGAACATAACAAGCAAAACATCCCACCCGCGGCCAAGCGCACGCAAAATCAACCCTAGGCTGGCCGTGGTTTTACCCTTGCCATTTCCTGTATAAACCTGAATATAGCCGATTTGTGAAAAATTCGGATTATGAAGTTTTCCTTGCGTCATGCGTTTTATTGTAGCATAATTTATTGTTGAGGAGATTAACGACAATGAACAAATTTTACAAACGAACTAAAATCGTTGCAACGCTTGGGCCTGCAACAACAACATATGAAAGTATTAAAGAATTAATTTTAAACGGCGCTAACGTTTTCAGGCTAAATACCAGCCACGGAGATTTTTCAGACCACCAGGAAAGATTTGACACTGTAAGAAAAGTTTCAAAAGATTTGGGTGTTTTTACAGCACTGATGATTGACCTTCAAGGCCCGAAAATAAGAATCGGCAAGCTTGAAAAAGAATATAAACTTAAAAACGGGCAAGAAGTTATTTTCGAACATTCCGATGTTGAAAAAGAAGGCATAATTCCTGTTGATTACAAAGGAATTGCGAATGATGTTAAAGCCGGAGCCGCAATGCTTATTGATGATGGGCGTATTGAAGTTAAAGTTTTAAGGGTTGAAGGGTCAAAAGTTTACGCGAAAGTCATAAATGGCGGGATTTTGAAATCGCGCAAAGGCTTGAATATTCCGGGGAACACAAACAGTTTAAATGCCGTTACTGAGCGCTACATTAAATTTATTGAATTTGCCGTGAAAAATGATGCCGATTTTATAGCTCTTTCTTTTGTGCGCTGCGCGGATGATGTTTTACTCGCCAAAAAATATATTAAAAAATTCGGCGGCGATATTGCCGTGATTTCAAAAATCGAAAAACCGCAGGCGATTGATAATTTGTGTGAAATTATCGCAGAATCTGAATATGTTATGGTTGCCCGAGGCGATTTAGGAATTGAACTTTCGCCCGTTGATGTGCCTATTTGCCAAAAATGCATTATTCAAGAAGCAAACCGCCAAAGAAAAGGTGTTATTGTTGCAACACAAATGCTTGAAACTATGATAACCGAACCTATTCCAACGCGCGCGGAGTCTTCCGACGTCGCAAACGCGATTATAGACGGTGCTGACGCGGTTATGCTAAGTGCGGAAACTTCTGTGGGTGCTTTTGCCCCTCAAGCGGTTGCAATGATGTCGAAAATTGCCCACGCAGTTGAAAACAGCGGGTTTTATAAACACGATGTCGCTTTAGAAATCAATGAAGATTTTGCGCTCACCCGCCAGGCAGTTGTTTTCGGTGCAGACCAAATGGTTTCTTTTGTGGACGCTAAAGCAATTATAACTTTCAGCCATAATGGTTATTCCGCGAGGCTTTTGTCAAAATTAAAACCCTCTGTTCCGGTTATTGTAATTTCCGATTTGGAAAAAACCTGCCAAAAACTTGCACTAAACTGGGGTGTTTTCCCCGTGTTGCGTGTTTGGGATGAAGTTCTTGACGATGAACTTTTGTCGAAACTTGATGAGTTTTTAATGAGCGAATATGACCTTAAAAAAGATGAGTACGTTATTCTTGTCGGCTCCACCCCTCACTTGATTTCAGGCAGAACGAACTCCATTAGGGTTCACAGGATTGAAGCAGAGCCTGAGGTGATTAGTTGAATTGTTGACAAAATAACATGTTTGTCATAATTTTATATTCGTACCGCAGACAGTTGGTCGTGAAAGCGTAATCCCAACCGAGGTAACAAGGAATTAAATATTATTTTTTTGTTATTGTTTTGCGTGTATTGGTAAGTATCAGCAAAACTTTTTTGTATAGAAAGGAAAAAAAATGTCAACAAAGGCTTTTAAAAGTGACAAAATAGAACTTTATAAAAAGCAATTTGAAAAAGCAAAAGTTGTAGTTGTAACCGACTACCGCGGCTATAGTGTTGAAGAAATCACAAAATTAAGAAGAAAACTTCAAGCTACTGAGGCCGATTTAACAGTTACAAAAAATACTTTGGAGAAAATTGCTTCCAAAGGCACAAACTTTGAAGCAATTGAAGAATTGCTTAAGGGCCCGACTGCTGTAGCTTTTGGCTTTGGAGATGAAGTCGGCGCGGCAAAAGTTCTGGAAGGATTCATTAAAGAATCTAAAAAAGGCGAAATCGTAGGCGCAGTGCTTGAAGGCAAAGTCCTAAACGCAGCCGATGCGAAAAAACTTGCCTCAATGCCAACAAAAGAAGAGCTTTACGCGAAAATGCTCGGATGTATCAATTCACCTGTTACGGGTATCGCAGGTACTGTTAACGGCGTTCTTGCTGCTCTTACAAGAGCTGTGGCCGCGGTTAGAGACCAAAAAAGTGCATAGTTAGAAAAAAATCATAAAAAGGAGAACAAAAATGAGTAATGTAGCAACAATTTTAGAATCAATCGAAAAATTAACTTTGATTGAAGCGTCAGAATTAGTAAAAGCAATGGAAGAAAAATTCGGCGTTT